>JAKSIB010000009.1 GCA_024399065.1 Fibrobacter sp.
ACAACACCGTGGACGCATTCCACATGTACTTCCCGGATCCGTGGCCCAAGGAACGCCACCACAAGAACCGTTTGCTCCGCCCCGACTTCTTGGAACAGGTGGCACGAGTGATGAAACCCGGCAAGAGAATTTTCTACTGGGGCACCGACCACAAGGAATACAACGAAGTAGCTCTGGAAGTATTCGACAACTTCAAGGGTTGCAAGGTCCTGGTCCGCAACTCTGCTGAACCTACCGAAGGCATCATGACCGGCTTCGAAAAGAAGTACCGCAAGGAAGGCCGCCCCATTTATCGTTCCATTATCGAGTTCGAAAAATAACGCGAAGGTTAGTGTCTTCTTTTGACATTCGAGTTTTGCTAGTTTATCGTTGCTATGTTAAAGTCACTTTCTATTAACGGATTCACTCTTATAGCCCAGGCGGACATCAACTTCCGCAAGGGATTTACCGCCATTACAGGCGAGACTGGCGCTGGCAAGTCAGTATTGTTAAAGGCCCTCCGCATCGTTTGCGGCGACAAGGCCCAAGCCAGCATGGTTCGCAGTGGCGAGGAGAAAGCTGTTGTGGAAGCGACTTTCGATATCCAGAACGTCCCCAAGGTCCAGAAGATCCTGGAAGAACTGGAAATTGATTCTGACGACGAACTGGTTATCCGTCGCGAAATTCTGGAAAGCGGCAAGGGCCGCGCCCGCGTCAACGGTTCCATGGTGAACCAGGCTGATCTCCAGCGCATTGGCGAAGAACTGATCCAGATGCACGGCCAGAGCGAACAGCTTTTGCTTCGCGATACCCGTACCCACGCCCAGATGCTGGACGCCTACGCCGGTAACGGAAGCTTGCTTGAAGAATACGGCAAGTTGTGGACTGCATGGAACGAAATCCAGAACAAGATCGCAGCCACCGAAGAACGAGCCAAGAATCTTGCCGCACAAAAAGACTTCTTGAAGTTCCAGCACGACGAACTGACCAAGGCCGCCCTTAAAGAAGGCGAAGAAGAAGAACTAGAAGACAAGGTCAGCAGCGCCAGCAAGAGCGAAGCAGAACGCCGCCACCTGGGCGACATTCAAGGAATGTTGGCTGGCGAAAACGGCCTCCTGGACATGGTGCAAAGCCTCCAGGCCCGTATGCGTACTCTCGCCATCAAGTGTCCGAATTACGAAGAAGAATTCAAGGCTCTTGAAGAAGTGGCCGATCCTTTTGAAAGCATCTGTAAGGACTTGATGCGTTTGACTCCGTCTACCGCCATGAACGCGGCAGAAATCGACAGAGCCAACACCCGCATCGCCCAGATTCAAAAACTGAAGCGCAAGTACCGCACCGATGTGGCTGGCCTCATCGCCTTAACGCAACAGCGCAAGGAAGAATTGAGCAGCCTCGAGAATCTCGACGCCGACCTGGAAGAACTTTCCCGCCAGTCCACCAAGACTTTGGCCGAATTGGAAAAGGTTGCCGCCAAGCTCACGGCGGCCCGCGTCGAGGCTGCAGCCCGTTACGACAAGTCCGTCAGCGACATTTTGCACACCTTGGGTATGCCCAAGGCCGAATTCACCACCTCCATCGAAAAGCAGTCCCTCGCCCCGATTGGCGCCGACCGCATCGAATTCCTTCTGGCCCCCAACCCGGGCGAAGGTTCCAAGAGCCTGCAGAAGGCTGTGTCCGGTGGTGAACTTTCCCGCTTGCTTTTGGCCATCAAGAGCGTCATGGCAGAACTGGACAAGGTCCCCCTGCTCATATTCGACGAAGTGGATTCCGGTATCAGCGGCGAAGTAGGCAACAGCATTGGTGAAGCCTTGTGCAACCTTGGCAAGCACCACCAGATTTTGACAATCACCCACCTCCACCAGGTGGCAAGCCGCGCCCAGAATCAACTGGCCGTCAGCAAAAAGGAAATCGACGGTCGCACATTCACATCCATTGTAGAACTGGATCACGACGGCCGCATCCAAGAAATTTCTCGCATGCTGGGCGGCGATAACGAAACAGTCCGCGAACATGCAAAACAGCTTTTGGAGAATAACCAATGACAGAACAAAAAACTGAGGAAAACGTTTCCGACGTAAGACTACGTTCACGAATTTGGAGCGCCCTTCGCGTAGCAGTATTTATCTGCGTCACCGCGTTCATCTGGAACGACATGCCGAAGACTGCAACCGCATTCGTGCTCATCGCCATGGCCATGGGCTGGGTCAATCTTTACCAGCTCCGCTCCGAAGAAGTGGAAAAGCCCTATTACAGGCTGTGGCTGAACACCATTGACGGCGCCCTTTCCTTCGTGGTAATGGCAAGCATCTTTGTCCACGACCTCCTCAAGGAAGAATCCGCCGAAAAGCTTTTGGCCGTAGGCTGCGTTTTCCTGCTGGCCCGCCTCATCGCCCACACCTTATTCTCCCTGGGCGTCCTTCGCGAAGGCAAACAGCTCCCCCGCAAGCGCCGCTGGAGCAAGCTGGCCAACATTTCCATTACCATCACCATGGCGGTCTACCTTCTGAACCTGGAAGACTACCAGCAGATTTCCATGGTCACCTCCATGTTGCTCATGGGCGCAAGCACCGTCGCCTATGCCTACTGGTACTACCGCGACCCCGCCCACCGTAAGCCCCTTTCCATTGCAAGCCAGCTCACCATGAGCCGCATCGTCCTCACCCCCTTCTTCCTGTGGGTGTTCTTCTACGATAACGACCTGGATTACAGCAACAACAGTCTGGTTTTCAAGGTTCTCTCCCTGGTCATGGTCCTTGGTTTCATGCTTACCGACTTCTTGGATGGCAAGCTTGCTCGTTCCATGGGCGAAGTCAGCACCTTGGGTAAGTATTTGGACCCGTTCTCCGACAAGATTTCCAACATGACCATTTTCATGTGCTTCATCGCTACCGGTTACGCCCCGGTGTGGATGGTGGCTGTGATCTACTTCCGCGAATCCAGCGTGGAAACTCTGCGCACCCTGGCCGCAAGCGAAGGCTTGATTATGCCGGCACGTCGCAGCGGTAAGTGGAAAACCGCCTTGCAGGGCATGGGCATTGTGGGCATTTTGGCAGGCGCCATCGACCCCATCCGCCATTTCATCCCCGGTTTTGACGGAATTTGGCCCTATTTCCCCCAGACCATCATGGGCATCATTACCTTGGTGACAGTGGTCAGCGGTGTGGATTATTTCGTAGCAAGCAAGCACATCCTCAAGAAATTCGTCTAAAACCCTTGCCAAGATAATAATAATTAACTATATATGGGCTACCTCGACGCGGGGTGGAGCAGTTGGTAGCTCGTCGGGCTCATAACCCGAAGGTCGCAGCGTTCAAGTCCTGCCCCCGCTACTAAAAAAGAACCAGTTGCAAAACTGGTTCTTTTTTTTGTCATCCTGGAGTGGCGAAGCCACGATAGGATCCAAAAACCAACGGGTCTTTTTCTACATTTTAAGCATGTCCCGAATGACTGAATCCGAAGCTCTTGATTTGTTTCTGAACGCCCCCCTAGACGAACTTTGCGCCATGGCCAACGCAGAAAAGGAACGTCGCCACGGCAAGTCCGTTTACTGGGTGAACAACCGTCAGATTAACTACACCAACGTCTGCGTGCTGCACTGCAAATTCTGCGCTTTCAGCAAGATCAAGAAGGATAGTCCCACCGCCTACGACTGGGACTACGATACCATTCGCGACAAGGCTGCTTTTGCCATCAACGGCGGCGCCCGTGAGCTTCATATCGTCGGCGGCCTTCATCCGGACCACCCCTTCGATTACTACATCGAAATGCTCCGTAAGCTCCGCGGCGAATTCCCCAAGGTGAACCTGAAGGCCTTTACCGCCGTGGAAATTGCCCACTTCGCCAAGCTTTCTGGCCAGACTCCCCTGCAGATTATGGAAACCCTGAAGGGCGCAGGTCTTGACGCCCTCCCCGGTGGCGGTGCCGAAATCCTCGTTCAGAGTGTCCGCGACCAGATTTGCCCCGGCAAGGAAACCGGCGAAGAATGGCTGGACGTCCATCGCGCCGCCCACAAGATCGGCATTCCCACCAATGCCACCATGCTTTTCGGCCACATCGAAAAGCCGGAACACCGCATCGCCCACATGCGCATGCTTCGCGACCTGCAGGACGAGGCACCGGGATTCTTTGCATTTATTCCGCTGGTCTACCATCCGGAACACAACGCCCTCCACAACATCGTGCCCAACATGACTTCTCAGGAGGACATCCTCCGCACTGTTGCAGTGGCCCGCCTGTTCCTGGATAACTTCCCCCACATCAAGGCTTACTGGATCCAGATGGGTATTGAAACCGCAATGAAGGCTCTGCACTCCGGTGCCAGCGACCTGGACGGCACCATCATCGAAGAAAAGATTACCCACGCCGCAGGAGCCACCGTTCCCGTAGGTATGAGTCCGGAACGCATGCGTCAGCTGATTCTTGGCGAAGGCCTGGAACCTGTGGAGAGAGATGCGTTGTACGAACGATTCTCTTAACGAAAAAAAACTCGGGTCATCAAGCCCGAGTTCTTCTTTTTTATAAAAGTGCAGCCATCCGCTGAACAGCTTCAGCAAACTGCGATGGTTCTTGCAACAAACTAATGACAACCCAACCATCTTCTTCAAAGTCGAAGAAGAAACCTGGCTGCACCAGCACATGTTTTTCCCGGAGCAAGCGAAGAGTCAGTTCTTCGTCGTCTTCGCCCAGATGAACTACTGCATACCAACCGCCGAGAACCTTGGGGCAGTACTTGCTGGGGAATGCGGCGTGCAGTGTTTCCCAGTTCTGTTTCAAGCGGGCGGTAACCTGCGATTCGTACTCTGCAGCGCGGGCAAGCAGCGGCGTTGCCAGAGCCTGTGCGCAGGAAGAGGTACTGAGGTAGGCGTCTTCCACGAATTCCAGGGCGGCGCGTATTTCTTCGAAACGTTCACGAGGCGCGTAGAAAGCCATCCAGCCGAACTTCAGCTGAGGCGCACCCACGGCCTTGCTTAAACCGTTCAGCCAGAAGATCGGGCACTTGGGTCCATCGACGGGTGCGTAGACCACATCGTTTCCACCACAGTCAAAATAATCCGCAGCATTCTGTTCCTCATTTCTCGTACCTCGAACACTTTGACCACTTAGTGCTTCAGTACTTACGTGGTCATGATCCCCGAATGGGGACTCGAGCCTGGAACCTGGAGCCTCACTCCTCAAATACTGCCAGCTGCGTTTGACTTCGTCGCTAAATCCGTAATCGCCGAAAACTTCATCCACCACAAGAACCAAGTTATTCTCTTCGCAAAAAGCAACAATCTCATTCCATTCTGCAAGGCTTACAATGTGTCCCGTAGGATTGTGGGGAGACACCAGCAGCAAGATGCGGGAACGTTCCGGAGCAGCCAGCAAGCTGTCCGTATCAATGACAAAACGGAACTCCGTTGCCGGTTTTTGCGCACTAGCCTTATCGCCATCCACAGATGCCTTAAGCTGAGCCAAAGACTTCAAGCCTCGAGCCTCGGGCCTGGAGCCTCTATCACGCACCAACTTCAAAAAATAGGGAGCACACTCCAGATGTTCCAGCTGGGCCAACGTATCCAACAGCGGATAGCCCGGCATAGGCGTCAGAATCACATCGCCCGGATCGCAGAATGTCTTGAAAAGAACAGAGTAGGCTTCGCTGGTACTGGCAGTGACGATCACCTGATTGGCGGTAAAGCAGCCTTCCCTTTCGCCATAGTAAGCAGCAACAGCTTCGCGAGCCTCACGCCAACCAGAAGCATCGGGAGACCAGTGTCCAAACTTTTCACGGCCTGCATCTACGGAAGAATCCAATTCCACCGGCAAGCCAACTCGCACCGGCGAGCTCACTGTCATATCAATGAAATCCGTGCATTCCTTTTTTGCCTTTTCCAGTTCAGCAAAAAAAGGACTTGGGGTCAAGTCCTTCGGTAAACGGTTCGACAATTTAAAGCTTTGGATTGCCACTTCGTTTCACTCCTCGCAAAGACACTCAGAGTTACTTCTTTCTGCTCTTGAGGAACTTCACCAAGATCGTGGCGATCAAGATTCCCGCAGGAACAACAACAGCAATAGTCAAAAGGATCAGCTTCTGGAAATCGCCCATTTCCTTCAAGGATTTCTTGAAGTTCTTGAGACGTCCAAGAAGGTCCGGCTTACCGGATTCAGCAACAGCACCTTCAGCCTCAGCGCTACCACCATCGTCTTCGGCCAAGTCCTCGGAACCGGCAAAAGCCTTGGGGCTAGGAACCTTGCCCAGCAGATCCATAGTCGCATTCCAGACAGGCTTGGCAAAGGCACCGACCTTGCCAGCGTACTTGTCATACCTTTTCCTAAACGGACGTATTAACCTTCCGAACATCTTTCGTCTCTCGTCTGTAGGGCGAAGCCCGTTCTCTCGTCTATTTGTACAGCAAGTTCACGCCACCGAACAGGGCGCGCATGTTAGCCTTGAGAGTATCGCTACTTACACCGCGGCCTTCAACTTCCTTGCCGCTGCCCTTCAGCACAATACGACTGAGACCGCGACCGGCCCACAGTTTATCCTTTTCGGGAACCACCACCTGGCGGTACTTGATCAGTTCCACCGGCATGCCGATTTCACGCATGAGGATGAGGCCTGCTTCAATAGGACCTTCGGCGGTCACGGACTTGACCAGAGCTTCGCCGTCCTTCTTGAAGTGGAAGATAAAGCGGCCTTCGTCGGGAATCACTTCGACGTTGTTGAAAATCAGGCGGCCGTTCACATTCACGCGCTGTTCGCGGAACACGTCCAGAACGCGTTCGGCGCTCATTTCGCCTTCCTTTTCGCTGTAGCTCTTGAGAATAGGCTGCAGTTCGGCAGCTTCAGCCAGGCTCAGCTTGTAGCCGAACTTGGTGATGATTTCGTACACTGCGGTACGACCGCTCTGGCTAGTAAAGCTCAAAGAGTCGTTCTGGTTACGGCCAATGATGGAGTAATCAATGGGGCGGTATGCACCCTTCTTCATGTCCTTGGTCTTGGAGGCGCCATCCTGATGGATACCGCTACGGTGAACGATTGCCTCGGCACCAATGAGCGGAGCGCGGGTATAGATGCTAACGCCGGACCACTGGGAAATCAAGATGGCGGTTTCGTAAATCTTGTCCAGGTGCAAGCCGGTATCTACGCCGGAATTGTGCAGGCCCAGAGCCACTTCGTAGAAGTTGGTGTTACCGCAACGTTCACCCAGGCCATTCAGGGCAACTTCCAGCTGGGTTGCACCAACGAAGAAGCTTTCGACGGTAGCGGCAGTGGCCATACCCAGGTCGTTATGGCAGTGAACAGAAATGGTCACATTCTTGGGCATGGCATCGTACACCTGCTTGATCTGGCTGATGTACAGCATGGGGCGGTAACGTTCCACGGTGTTGGGCAAGTTCAAGGTAGTTGCACCGGCTTCTACCACTGCCTTCAAAACTTCAATCACGAAGTCCATATTCTCCAGGCAGTCGCCAAAATGTTCGCAGCTGAATTCCACGTCGCCCTTGTCGCCCACCAGGGACTTGGCAAGCTTCACGCAATCTACGGCGCGGGCCTTCACCTGTTCCGGAGTCATGTGAAGCACATGTTCCATAGAGAGGGGGCTAGTAGCCAGGAAGGTATGGATACGGGGATGAGGTGCATACTGGACAGCTTCCCAGCAGCGCTGAATGTCGCTAGGTACGCAACGAGCCAAACCGGAGACCACCACCTTCTGGGCAACTTCGTCGCCTGCGGCAGCCATTTCGGCAGTAAGCTGGGCCAGTTCCTTTACAGATTCAAAATCCATTTCAGAAGAAGCGGGGAAACCCACTTCGGCACCCTGCACACCCAGCTTCAACAACTGGAGGTACACATCCTTCTTCTGGGCATTGTTCCAGGGCTTGGGCAAAGCCTGGTTTCCGTCACGCAGAGTGACATCATAAAAGAACGGTTTTCTTGCCTGGTCGGCACAATCCATCATACAGTTCATTTTTTATCTCCTGCCGGCATCCACACGCCGCAAGCCTTAATTTTACGCATCAAAGATAAAAAAATTGACCATAAAAAAAGAACCCGCATCGTTGTGGAAGCGGGCCTTTTATTGGTTAAAATCTTTGTAGCGTAGATAATAGCCTAGAACCTCGCCTCAGTATCACGAAGAGCGATGCAAAGTAGAAGTCGAAGGTCTAGAATCTTTTTCATGTTTAGGAATATACAAACAATCTTTCGAATTGGCAAGATGGATTTTCAAGCCAGCAAAATTCATTTATTATCTTTAAATTCATGATCGAATCTATTCATTCCGTAATTTCCAATATCAGTAATTTTCTATACCAGCCCTTTATCGTGCCTCTATTCTTAGTGGCAGCTGGTCTGTACTTCTCCATCCGAATGAAGTTCCCCCAGATACGCCTTTTCAAGGAAACCATTCGCGTTACCAAGGAAAAGCCCATGGAGGGCAGCGGCATTTCCTCCTTCGGAGCTTTAATGGTCTCTACCGCCTCTCGTGTAGGTACCGGCAACATTGTGGGCGTTTCCTCTGCAATTTGCTTGGGTGGTCCCGGAGCTGTTTTCTGGATGTGGCTTATCGCTATTTTTGGAGCATCTTCAGCCTTCGTTGAATCGACACTTGCTCAGATCTACAAGCGTGAAGACTTGGTTACCGGTCATTCTTACGGTGGTCCTTCCTACTACATCCAGACAGCACTGAAATGCCGTTGGTTGGGCATTATCTTCTCCGTATTCGTTTTACTGACCTACGTCATCGGATACAACCTTCTGGCCTCCTACAACATTCAAACCTCTCTTTCCAGCTATAGTTTCTACAGCGAAGAAACAACCCCGGCAATCGTAGGCATTCTTCTCGCCATATTGTTCGCTGCCTGCGTTTTTGGTGGAGCAAAACGACTCACCAAAATCACAAGCTACTTGGTTCCCATCATGGGCGTCATCTACGTGTTGGTCGCCATCGGTGTTATTCTCTACAACTTCACCAACATTCCTTCTATGTTCGCCTTGATTTTCAAGGACGCCTTTTCCTTTGAAGCTGGAGCAGGTGGTTTCGCCGGAAGCTGCATTATGTACGGTATCAAACGCGGTCTGTACTCTAACGAAGCCGGTATGGGTTCCGCCCCCAACGCCGCCGCAAGCGCCAGCGTCAGCCACCCCGTCAAGCAAGGCCTGGTCCAATCCTTCTCTGTCTTTATTGACACCTTGGTCATTTGCACCGCCACAGCACTTATGTGTCTTTCCACCGGCGTATCCCCCAACGGAGATCTTTCCGGTATTCCTTACGTTCAGGAATCCCTCCGCAGCGTCCTTGGTGGCATCGGTCCTATTTTCATTACCATTTCCATTGGTCTTTTCGGATTCACCACCTTGATCGGAAACTACTACTACACCGAAGGCTGCCTCCGCTTTATTATGGCCAAGCGTCCGGGTAAAACAGTCATGACCGTTTTCAGAATCATCGCAACAATCATTGTTTTTGTGGGCGCAATTTCCAGTGCAGGTTTCGCCTGGGATTCTGCCGACTTGTGCCAGGCCTTGATGGTTGTGGTAAACATTCCCTGTATCTTGATTCTCTCCCCCATCGCTTTCAAGGCCCTTAAGAATTACACGGACCAGAGAAATGCAGGCAAGGAACCGGTCTACATCGCCAAGGAATGTGGTGTAAAACAGGATACCGATTTCTGGAATAAAGAAGAAGACTAAGCAGGGAATAATGGAACACGAATTCACCATTAGGGGCCGAATCTCCAAGGGGATTGATTTGGGCGCAAAACTGCAATGGGTAGAGCAGGACTTTGAAAGCCTTGGTCTAAAATTCAATTCCCAGGACAAGTCTAGGTTTACTTTAAAAAGCGAAGATCTTGCCAACGACGCACTGGAGCAGGCTTGCATTAATTTGTCCATAGTTCTCGGATGCAAGGTAGCCATTTGCAAGGACCACGAAATATATGGCGTAGCCAACGTGTTTAATGGTGGTTCCGATTACGAAGTGGTGGACGAAGATTGCTTTTTGTGGGTTTACGAACGTGGCACATGCTTAGAAAGTGAACACACAAAATTCTTTAACGAAAAATTCGTATCTTTGCCACTATGATTCTTCTTGTGGCAGAAAAACCTTCCGTTGCAAACCAGCATTACAGACCAATGCTGGAACGTCTGGAAGGTGAAAAATTCACCCAGGGAGATGGATGCCTTATTGGCCAGAACCATTGCATCACTTGGTGCGTGGGTCACTTGATCACCTTGGCTCCCCTGGACGCCTATCCCGGATTTGAAGGCGGATGGCGATTGGCAAATCTGCCGCTGCTTCCTGAAAAGTTCCGCCTGATGGAAATTGAAAGCACCCGAAAACAGTTGGCCGTGGTTCGTGACATGATGAGCAAGGCGGATGTTCTGGTAAACGGCGCCGATGCTGGCCGCGAAGGTAACCTGATTTTCGATTTGATTCTGGATTACACTCCCGCTTTCCGCCAAAAGCAGGTAAAGCGTTTGTGGGTGAACAGTTACGTGGCCAAGGACCTGGACAAGGCCTGGAAAAATTTGGAAGACGCCACACAGCGTTTGAATTTAAGCTACGCCGCTCGCCTCCGTCAACGTGCGGACTGGATGGTGGGTCTTAACGCCACCCGAGCCTACACACTTACCGCCGGCCGCGGCAAGATGATTTCCGTGGGCCGCGTGCAGACGCCAACCCTCAACTTGATTGTGGAACGAGACGCCATGGTGGAACAGTTCAAGGAACTGTACTACTACAGCGTGGTAGGAACCTGGAAAGGATACCAGGCACAGCTCCTCCGACCGGATCGGGATGTCAAGCCAAAGGATGTCATTGCGAGCCCGGAGGGCGAAGCAATCGAAGCAGGCTCCACCCTCGTTTCCAAGCAAGCATTAAAAGTTGCAGTCTTTGAAAAAGAGGAGCCCGCCCAGGCCGTGGTGGACAAATGCGCCCCACCGGAAGAAGCGGTCATTACCGCCATCGATGTCCAGCAGAAAAAGCAGTTTCCGCAGAAGCCTTTCGACTTGACGGAACTGCAGAAAGAAGGCAACAAACGCTTCAAATACAGCGCCCAGCAAGTGCTGGACTGCGCCCAGAACCTTTACGAAAAGAAGCTCCTCACCTACCCTCGTACGGATTCCGCCTACCTGCCCGACACCATGAAGCAGGAAGCATACGCCTTGGCTCAGCGTCTGGCCACCCCCGCCCAGCAGGGGATCATGCGTCCGGAATCGGAGAACTTCGTTTTCATCAACTCCAGCAAGGTCACAGACCACTTTGCCATCATTCCTACCGGGGAACAGCCCAACGGCCTCCCAGAAATGGAAGAGAACATCTACAACCTGGCCAAGGAACGCTTTGTCCAGGCATGGCTAAAGCCTTATGTGTGGAACGAAATGGAAGTGACATTGAAAAGTCCTGCGGACTTTTCTGAGACGAGAGACGAGAGACGAGAGACGAGAGATGCAAATGATCTAGCAGAAGTCTTTAGATTAAAGCTTAAGAAAAACGAGGATCTTGGTTTCCGTGCCCTCGTCAAGGAAGAAAAGAAGAAAAAAAAGTCCGAGGCACGAGGCACTAGCGATGGTTCCAACCCTGGCGCAGATGGCAAGGCAGGCGACGACTCAAGCTCAGACGACATCACTAACATCGTTGAAAACTTTCCCGATTGGAATGTTGGCGACAAGGCTCCTTTCGATTCCCTGGAACTTCAGAAGAAAAAGAAATCCAAGCCCAAGTACTACACCGAGGCAACGCTCCTTGCTGCCATGAAGACTGCAGGTAAGCAGATTGACAACGAAGAACTTGCGGAAGCCATGAAGGACCGCGGCCTGGGCACGCCGGCAACTCAGGCAGGCATCATCGAGACTCTGAAGAAGCGCGGCTTCATCGAAGCCCAGAAAAACAATCTGGTCAGCACCCTCCGTGGCCGCGAAGTCATCGCCCTGATGGACGAAAAAGTCAAGTCTCCGGAAATGACCGGCGAATGGGAATACAAGCTTTCCCAGGTGGAAAAAGGCAACTTGGATCCCAAGGAATTCCGCGACGGCATCGTCGAATACGTCCGCGATCTTTTCGTCCGCCTGCACGAGCAATACGGCAGCCAATTCGAACGCGAAACCGTCACCGAAGCCATTCCATGCCCCAAGTGCAGCCAGCCCATGGAAATCGCCCCCTGGGGTTACGTTTGCAAGAACAGCGATTGCGGATTCAAGGCAGGCCATACCATCGCTGGCCGCACCCTGAGCCACGCAGAAATGGCAAAGCTTCTGGCCACAGGAAAATCCGACTTACTCAGCGGATTCAAGAGCAAGAAGGGAACCGCCTTCAGCGCCACCCTCACTTTGGCCGAAGACGGCAACATCGGATTTGAATTCAGCGACGAACCCCGCAACGCAACGCCTACGAATTACAAGTGCCCCAAATGCGGCAAACAAATCCTGGATTCCGGCAACCGTCTGATGTGCGGAAGCGCGGTCATCGTTCCTTCCCAGAACGATAATGGCGACCCCACGTTGACACCTACGACAGCCCCCACCTGCGACTTCGTCTTCTTCAAGACCATCGCCGGCCACATCATGACCGACGAGGAAATTGCCGAACTTTTCAACAACGGCACCACCGACGTCATCACAGGATTCATCACCAAGAAGGGAGCCCCCTTCAACGCCCGCGTAGTCTGGGACAACGACCACAAGGCAACCTTCGCCTTTGAAAACGACGGACACTTCCACGGCACCGAAACCAAGTTCAAGTGCCCCATCTGCAAGCACACTCTTGAAGAAAACAAGAACGCCATTTTCTGCACCGGCCGCGGCACCGACCGCGACGAGCAGGGCAACCCCTGCGACTGCAAGTTTACGCTGTTCAAGTCCGTGGCCGGCAAGAAGCTCCGCGCCGCCGACATCAAGGCACTCCTCACCGGCGAAAAGACCGAACTCATTTCCGGATTCAAGAGCAAGAAGGGCGACACCTTCGACGCCTTCCTAAAGTTGGGCCCCGACGGACGCACCAACTTCGAATTCCTCCGCCGCAACTTCCCCTGTCCCGCTTGCGGCGACCAGCTACAGTTTCGCAGAGGATCAGACGACCAAGGCCGCAATCTTTCCGCATATGTGTGCCGCAGCCCCCATTGCAACTACGGCATTCCCCAGGTGTTCTACCAGCGCACCTTTACCGACGCCGAAATGGAAGAACTCCTCACCAAAAAATGCACTCCCGTTCTAGAGCCATTTAAAAAGAACGACACGAAATTCCGTGCCGCCCTTGAAATCCGCGAAGGCGGAAAACTCGCCTTCAATAAATTGACCGTGGAAGTCATCGAAAAGAAGTAAAGGATTGAGGCATACCCGCCTCAAAAATCAATCTTCAATTGTTTCTCCAAGAATAACACTGGCATAGGCCACAGCCACTGCGGTTGCAGCAAGCATACTGCCGGACAGCACCAGCATTCCAGCAAAAGCAGCCGGAGTGAGAGCCAGGAGCATGGGGAAAACCACGCGGGAAACAGAACGAGAAGCATTGATAATTTGACGCATATTTGATTCCTTTTTTCTTTTTTACACTTCAAATATACGTTTTAGACAGCGACAAAAAGTGTCACAAAATATTTTTGTTTTCAGGAGCATCGCGCATAAAAAAAGCCCGCAAACATGCGGGCATTCCCTTTTCAACAGAACAACTTAGCCGAAAATCTTGTTGTAGAAATCCGGGGCAAACTTCTGCAGATAACCCTGGGCAAAAATGACCAGAACGATTGCGGGAAGAACCCACTTGATGTAGAAGCGGACAAACTTGTTGGTGGGGAACTTGAAGCCCTTACCGGTATTGACTTCCTCATAGAACTTGTCCTGGCCCCAGCCATAGCGGGAGTTACAGAATACCACGAAGAACAGGGCACCCAACGGGAGCAAGGTGTTGGAAACCAGGAAGTCTTCCAAGTCAAGAACATTGCTTCCCGGGCCGAAAGGTTCAAAGCCGGACCAGGCGTTGAAGCCAAGGGCACAAGGCAAGGACAAAATGATGATTGCAAAGATATTGACAGCCACCACCTTCTTACGCTTAAAGTTCTTCAAATCCATCCAGAAGGAAACGATGTTTTCGAACACCGCCACCAAGGTGGAAAGAGCTGCAAAGCTCATAAACAGGAAGAAGGCTGAGCCGAAGAAACGACCTGCAGGCATCTGTGCAAAGATGTTAGGCAAAGTCACGAACACAAGGCCCGGACCTGCACCCGGTTCCACATTAAAGGCAAAGCAGCTGGGAATAATGATAAGGCCAGCAAGCAAGGCAACCAAGGTATCCAAGGCGCAGATATTCACGGCTTCCTTAGCCAAGGTATGCTTCTTATTAATATAGCTACCGAGAATGGACATGGAGCCGATACCGATGCTCAAGGTAAAGAAGGCCTGACCCATGGCAGCAAACACGACCTCGTTGATTCCCTTTTCCATAAGGCGGCCAAAGTCCGGCAGCAGGTAGAACTTGAGGCCTTCTGCAGCGCCCGGCAAGGTCACCGCGCGGATGGCAAGGGCAATCATGATTACAAACAGCAAGGACATCATCCACTTGGTAATGCGTTCCACGCCCTTCTGCAAGCCGAGAGACACAATACCAAGGCCAAGGAGGGTGGCAACAATCATCCAGCCGGACTGAATGCCGGCATCACCCAGCATGGTACCGAAAGCCTCGCCCACTTCGGCGGGAGTCTTGCCCTGAAGGTCACCAACGAAGGTCATGCGGAAGAAGTAGTACATCATCCAGCCGCTAACCGTGGTGTAGAACATCATCAAGAGGTAGTCGCCAGCGATCATGGGGTACTTGGCGTAGTGCCACTTGGAGCCTGCAGGTTCCAGTACGTCGAAGGAACGGGCAATACCACGCTTACTGGCACGACCATTGGAAAATTCTGCAATGAGGGCCGGTAAGCCGAGAATCACCAGGAAGAACAGGTAGATCAAAACAAAGGCGGCACCGCCGTACTGACCGGTAATAAAAGGGAAACGCCAAACGTTACCGATACCGATTGCACAACCGGCAGCAATCAAAATAAATCCAAGACGGGAACCGAAACTTTCTCTTTCATTCATAATAAAGTCGTCCTTTTTTGCAAGATGTTTGAAAGATAATAAAAAGAGCGGTGAGCGATGAGCCATGAGCCGTGAGTTGTGAGTTATGAGTTGTGAGTAATGAGCATCTTTATTTGTCATCACCGCAGCATTCCATGTCATCTCGGCCACTTTTATTTGTCATCCCGGGCTTGACCCGGGATCTCCATTCCCTACGATTTTTGTATATTTACCGCCGTAAAATTGCAATTTGGCGGATATAATGAGCGAAAATTACAAGTACGGCTTTGTTACGGATATCGAAAACGACTCTTTTGAAAAGGGCCTTAACGAAGACATCATCCGTCGAGCCAGCGCTCTCCGCGGCGAACCCCAGTTCATGCTGGATTTCCGCCTCAAGGCTTACGAGAAGCTCCTGACCATGGAGCAGCCCAACTGGGGCGAGCTGAATTTTGCGCCTGTGGACCTGCAGGACATCGTCTACTATTCCGCACCCAAGAACAAGAAGGCTCACGAAAAGATCGAGGACGTGGACCCGGAACTTCTGGCCACCTTCGAAAAGCTGGGAATTCCTCTGGACGAACAGAAGCGTCTGGCCAACGTGGCCGTGGACGCAGTGTTCGACTCCGTCAGTATTTATACAAGCCACAAGAAGAAGCTCATGGAAATGGGCATTATCTTCTGCAGTATTTCCGATGCCATCAAGGAATACCCGGAACTGATCGAACAGTACCTGGGTAGCGTGGTTCCCGCAGGCGACAACTACTTTGCCGCCTTGAACAGTGCCGTGTTTGGTGACGGAAGCTTCGTCTACATTCCCGCAGGCGTCAAGTGCCCCATGGACCTCAGCACCTACTTCCGCATCAACAACAAGGAAGCAGGCCAGTTCGAACGCACCCTGATTATCGCAGACGACAACGCCGAAGTCAGCTACCTGGAAGGCTGTACCGCTCCTGAATTCAGCAGCAAGCAGCTCCATTCCGCCATCGTAGAACTGGTGGCCAACGAAAACGCCAAGATCAAGTACAGCACCGTACAGAACTGGTACGCCGGCGACCGCGAGACTGGCGCAGGTGGCGTCTACAACTTTGTGACCAAGCGCGGCAAGTGCGCCGGCAAGAACAGCCGCATCAGCTGGACCCAGGTGGAAACCGGTTCCGCCATCACCTGGAAGTACCCCAGCTGCGTTCTGGTGGGCGACAACTCCGTAGGTGAATTCTACAGCGTGGCTCTGACCAACGGCCACATGCAGGCCGATACCGGCACCAAGATGATCCACATCGGTAAGAACACTCGCAGTACGATCATTTCGAAAGGTATCAGCGCCGACAATTCCAGCAACGCCTACCGCGGCGAAGTCTCTATTCGTAAGAGTGCCGCAGGCGCCCGCAACTACACCCAGTGCGACAGCATGCTGGTTGGCGACAAGAGTGCCGCCCACACCTTCCCCTACATTACGGTAGCAAACGGCACCGCCCAGACGGAACACGAAGCAACCACCAGCCGCATCAGCGAAGATCAGCTGTTCTATTTCGAGAGCCGCGGCATCAAGCGCGAAGACGCCATCCAGGCTATGGTGGGCGGTTTCTGTAAGGATGTGTTCAAGGAACTGCCCGGCGAATTCGCTACCGAAGCCCGCCAGCTGCTGACCCTGAAGCTGGAACACTCCGTAGGGTAACTCGCGCGTCATCCTGAGCGTCCTCGCGCGTCATCCTGAGCGAAGCGAAGGATCTATTTCCATGTTTTTTGTCACTAAACGTGAATTTCTCTAAGTTTAGTGACACGATTTTTACTTTGTCTGCAAAGCAGCTTTAAAAGTTTTATCACCAAATCATCTAAAAGACCTAATTAGTGACAAACAAAGAGTCTTTTTTTATTACAACTAACAAACAACCCGCCATTTTTAATTACTTTGTTTGAAATTTCTGTCACTAAACACACATTTTCTTGGATTTGGTGACACATTTTCGCGAAAACGACCCTTTCAAACGTTCAAATTTCAAAGACTACTCGATTTCTGTCCAGCATTTGTTATTTTAGCAGCAAAAACAGAGGTACCCAATGAACGTTCTTTTCCTTATGGCAAATGGTTTCGAAGAAACCGAATTCGTCACCCCCTTCGACTACTGGCAACGCGGCGGCCTGAACGTAGCCTTGGCCTCCATCAGTGATAGTCTGGATGTTGTAGGCGCCCACGGTCTTGCCATCAAGGCAAACGTTCTTTTGAAGGATGTAAACCTCGCCGACTACGACGCAGTCTGCCTCCCCGGCGGCGGTCCCGGCGTCAAAAATCTCAAGGCATCTGCAGCCGTGGCCGAAGTTCTCAAGAGCTTTGACGCCGCTGGCAAATGGATATTTGCCATCTGCGCCGCGCCCCTGGTGCTTTCCCAAGCAGGCCTCCTCAAGAACAGAACCTGCACCTGCTTCCCGGGCTGCGAAGTGGAGTTAGACTGCAAGCAGTTCCTTACCGACCGTGTGGTAGTGGACGGCAACGTCATCACAAGCCGCGGCGCAGGCACCGCCGAAGAATTCGCATTCGAATGCTTGGCTCAGGCAACCGACCGCGCCACCTCCGAAAAAATTCGCAACCAAGTCGTCGCCCGCTAAGGCCACCCGCGCATCAATCATCACAAAGAAGCCTACCAGTCTCCTGGTAGGCTCTTTTTACTCAATCCAAATACACCAAACAACGATCAGAATTATCTATTCGGATGAACGTAGATTACCTCGCAAACCTTGCTGTAATCAAGCCACTTCTTGCCAGTGAAGAGAATAGACATCCAATTCAAGAACTTAGACCAAAAGTTATCATACTTTGATCCTTCAAGGACATACCAGTCTCCCTCCGGAGTCTTGCAGTAGTATTCATTTTCGTCGAAATCCAAATCCTTATCACCGACGAAGAGATCATCGCCAGTCAAGGCCTCGTCTTTTTCAATACCTTCGGGAACCTTATCTTCATCCACCTTTGTCATTGATTCTTCAATCTTTTCAGGAGTAATGGCTACAACCTTATCCGTCCTGTCATTAACCTTTTCAGGAGTTTTCGACATATCTTCCTCTATCGCACCAATTTCCGGATCAAATTCTTCCTCAGCCTCTTCGGAACCGGAAGACTCAGGTTCGGAGGTTTCCTCACTTGAACTGGATTCAACCACGGCACTGGAGCTAGACTTGGGAGCAACAGAGCTGGAACTTACAACTCCATCATCAGTTTTATCAACATCAGACTTGGAAGGCGAATTCCAACCCACCTCTTCCAAATCACTAGTAGTACCCGCAGAAGAGTCGGCGGTACATGCAGACATTGCGGCCATCAGGGCCACGCTAGACAAAGCCAAAACGATTTTAGAGGAAATGTACTTCATGATAAACCTCTCTTTTTTTTATTACATCATAAATATAGCCCCAAATTTCAACTCCGGGACACATTTTGTAAAAATTTTCTAACACAGCTTGGAATATGTGATAAAAAGCAAAAAATCCCCCACCCGAAGGCAGGGGATTTTTCATTAATCATACAAAGGCGTCACCATTCGTTTATGGAAATGTACACGGAAGCATCAATCTTTACATTAATCACGCAATTTTGATTTTGCTTAGAATAAATATCAAAAGAATTAAAGTCCCAATGAGCAGGATTTTCCTTCGTTCCATCAACCTTTGTATAAACCGTTCCTGAATGAGAGCCTCCATTGCAATCGGTATATTCTATTCCAAAGGATGTCGGACTTTCCGCCCAATAGCCAACTTGTAATTTAGCATTATCATAATGACGAGCATTCAAGGTTACGGAGTACCACTGATTAGCATTCATATTTCCTCCTGCTGACTGCGATTCATATTCACCATTCGAATTACAACACGTATGAACAACAGTGCCAAACGAAGTATAAACCGGTTCAGAATTAGAACCTTTCACAGTCAGTGTTGCCCGGCAAATTTCATACGAGCCATCTGTCGTTGTAAGGATTAAATCGTAAGTTTCATCATCTGATTTTGCTGCGGGAGCATTAAAGGAATTGTTCCAACAATTAGAATTACTACAATCAATCACTTTAGAAGTCGATCCATAATTCAATTTTGCGTTGAAATTATTGTTTATCCCGTTGATACTACTTACATCGAACGTCAAGCTTGTTTCACCAGCAACTTTTGTAACCTCGGTACCATTCTGTTTGATTACACAATCTGCCGTCACCCCAGTTCCCCGAGCTACAACATTCAAATTTGCGGAACAAAGCGTTGTTGAACCATCTTTTAAAACATAAGTATATGATTGGGGTGAATCTGGCAACGTAAAACCACAATCTAAAGAAGCACCATTATACCAAAAACAAGAGGAATTTTGTTTATTAACTTGAACGCCATTCTCCCAAACTACACTAGGTCCCTGGATAGTCAATTCCTTTTGAGATCCGGAGCTATTTGGAGTCGTTGAAACAAGTTTAACATTCTCTCCAGCCATAACACTCGTAACTGGAGTTCCCGAATTATCCTTAAATGAACATGATAGTTCCGAACTTTCAGCCGATTCAAACTCAATTGTACACTTCGTTGAAGCTTCCTCGGCACCACGCTTAAGGGACAACACATAAGAATTTCCAGCCGAACCCGTTACAGTGACACTACCACCGTTATTTGCAAAGTCTGTTACCGAGCCGCTATTACTTATAGCCCAGGAACATTCACCATCAGCACCATCGCAACCATTAACCGAGGGAGTAAACGTTGCCGATGTTCCAGAGAACTTTCCTGTGGGGCAATTACCTAAAGTCAAAGTAGACTTTCCGACAGTGTACGGAACAGGGTCACAAGCCTGTGTTCCATTAATCGTCAAAACGAGATAGAACGTGCCATTTCCAGTAAGCCCTGTAATAGACTGAGTATATGTTTCATCCACAGTGACGGCGTGTTCACTGCCAATAACTTTACCTTGCGGGTCATTATACCACAACTTTGCCGCATAAGAACCATAATTGCCAGCCTTTAAATCTGCCTTAAAATCAGTGCCATCTACACGGCAATTTTCAGCCGTTGCCGGAGTGGTTTTATTCACTACGAAAGAAGCTTCGCATTTATCCGTATTGTAGGTTACACGATAAGTGTATGCACCATCAGTTGAACTTACTTCTGGCGTCCAGTTTTCAGAGCAATTTCCACCACTAGTAGCGCACGTAATATCACCACTAGCAGTCTTTGGCCCATCTAATTCAACCGTCACAGCACAACCACTCGGAGGGCAGTCCAAAATATTATATGTAAATGTCGGTATATCCTGCCCTTCAAAAATTTCACTTCGAGAAACACTACAATCGCCCATGGTAGGTTTCTTCACCTCGACAGGATGTGTTGTACAGGTTGATTGTTCTCCCTTTTCATCCGTCATAGTTATCGTAAAAGAAATGTCTTCATCATAATTCAGCGAAGTGAACAAGTCCGTTGCCGGAACAAAGAAATTACCGTCCATGCTACAATCCGTAGTCACGGCATCCACCAGATTAGACGAGCTTTCAATTTTACAACCATTTTGAGGAGCCTTCTCCGGATGAGATATGCTCGGCGCGGAAATGTTAAAACCTGTTCCGGTGGCGTTCAATCCTGCATAGCAAGCATTTCCAATACCCGTGGCATTGGGGCAAGAACTTTCCACACGAACAACATCAAATCTGTACGAGCCGTTGAATACAATTTTTGAAACCACCTGCGGATCAAAGCCATCCTCTGTCATAAGATTTACAATAGGAACCGTAGCACCACGATTTGCGTAAGATATTGTAAAGTCATTGCTATTCTTACCATTCTGGTCAACAAGATGAGCCGAGATGGAACCTTCAGTGGCATCTGAATTTATCGATACTACAAGGTTCGCATCGCGTAAGTTTACTGTTTTATCATCATCAAGATTGATTTCACAATCAAGTCCACCAGAGCAAGACTTTGACGTTTCCCCAGAATAAATCGTTTCATTGTCTGTGCATGATTGCACATCACCAACATAGAACGTACCGCAATCCGCAGTGTAAATAGAATGGCCACAACGAATCATTGCCGTAGCATTTTTCGCATAACCTGTTTTCTTTGTAGAAATAAGCCATTCAAACCACTTGCCCGTTTGATCCGTAATTTTAACCTTGTGATCACCCTTTTCCATAAATCGATAGGTACTTCCCGCCATTCGAGCACCCTCATTCCAGAATGCACCGACATTATCTGTACTGTAGCAAGAATAAGAACGACTACCATCAGTGAAAGCTATAGAACCTCCAGCAAAATAACTAGAGGGAACGTCACAACCGTTATAGTAGTACTCAGGGACAACGTTTTCTTCACACTCGTCATTATCTTCAAACCAGCTAGAATAGCCTACCCAAGGTGTTACGTTGGAATCATAAGGCACCAAACCTCCGATATATTTGTTTCTAAAGGAGCAATAAATTTGCGGTGCAGCAAAGCAACTGGATTCCTTATCAACGTCTGTTGTTGTCCAGGACATATCACTGTAGTGATACTTTGCGTTTTTCAACTTCAAGCCAACATGGTACCTTTGATTTGCGGAATTATTGGTGTTAGCAAGAGCAACACCTTCCGCAGGAAGTTTTTCGATATCGTTAAGATTCAATGTTGCGATACCGATAGACTTAGTCGACCCTTCAGAATACCCCAAAGCAACTTCAACGACAGGGCCGTTCAACGTCAACTTTATGGTACAGTCATTTAACGCAGATGAAGGAATTGCGCCAAACAAACTTGTAGATGACTTCATTATATCTGCAGAAGTACAATAGGTTCTAGTGGTGTTTTGCCCACTAGCGTAGCAAACCTGAGCCTGAGCAGAGAAACTTCCAACAAAGGGAATCTTAAACGCAACAACATTTAGCGCAAAATAGCTTGTAGCAGATTCATTGGATCTAAAAATCACGCCATCATCAACCTCGTCTCTGGTGTCATCCCATCCAAGGAATCCACCTCCTGAAACAGTTCTCTTTACTGTCATTGTTCCGTTGAAGCCTGCATCGACATAATTAAGCAACACCATAGGTTGCGAAGGTCCAGCGCTAATATAAGCAGAAGTCACATTTGGTTTTGTATACGTGTAGATTCTTTCAAAATCACTACAACCACCATACCTGTTGTATTTAATACAAGAGTTTTTTGATCCCTGAGAATATACAGACATCCAGTTTGCCTGTTGATCGATTCCTTCACCAACAGAGCACTGTGATACCGTTTCACTACAGTAATCAATGCAGTTTTCATAATTAGCAGCAGTACATTTATCTAGGAAATCCTCAGACACACCCTTTTTGTTTTCCTTTTTGCCAAACGCATCATAGAAGCAGTGCTCGTCGCGTACGTTAAAGTAAGCAACCAGGGTATCATTAGAGTTAATACCCATATCATCAAATCTCTTATTTCCGTAGCTCTTTCTTGGTCCACAATCGCCACCATAGCACTTCCAGGTCGAGAACTTGTTACTACCACCGTCATCCGCCACCGCAGTAACGGAGTAACCGGCGTACACATTATACACATCATACCCATTAACATGGTCACTAGGCGTAGCTGCAGTTGTTTCCCCGTTTATATAGACTTTTGTCGAGGCGCCCACAACATCATTGCCTGTAATATTCACAAAAAGTTTATACGGTTTTCTCTTGAGAGAGGCATGCAACGTATAGGTTTCATTGTTTTCTGCTTCAAGAACCGTATCACGAATTACAGCAATACAGCTACCAGAGATATTTCTGTTTTGCAAATGAATTCCAAGGTTTGTACCGCAAGTCCAGGAATTATTTTCTTCATTTACTCTTAAGCTATTGCAGTAAGGATACACCCATTCTGTTTTCTGTTGCGCACTGTTACATGACGGCCAGTTATCACTCGTAATTGCGGCGCAATCATATTCCACACCATCTACGCCAAGAACCTTATCATGGTCTGAGCAGTAACTACTAGGAATATCCGCCCTATTAACATTTGCAAACCCCGTAATAGATACCATGAAATAGTTTGGAGTACCAATAACACAGCCGTTATTAGGAGGAATCAATTCAAACACAACAGTACCGCTAGCAGCGCCAGGCAAAGCCTGCACAGTAAACGCTGGGAAATTGTCTCGACTAGCATCAAACGTTACAGTATAGTAGCGATCATTTTCTGTGCTTGCAGAAATGTTATGTTGGGAAACGCCAGTTTGCGGGGTTATAATCCACTTTTCATCTGGAATGTTGGATACTCGAACATCAACAGACTTTGTACCTGTACGAGTGCCTGCAGAAGTCCCCATGTTTACGGTAATTGCAGAGCCACCCGGAGTAATCTTTTCATCGGTACCATTGAAATACACCTTAGGAGTTTCGCCATTTTTGCCAGCAATCACTACCCAGAACGGAATTCCATCAGCCGAATAGGTTGAAGACGTATAAGTACACTTATAAAGACCTTCACCAATGGGGCTACCTTCGGTGTAAAGCTTTCCAGAAGGAAGGCTCGGATTACACTGAACGTTAGAAGGATTCTTTTCTTCTGTAGCCTTGTTGAGGTTAATAATACTGTAGTAATCAGAAAGGCGGCCCACAGGATCCTGGGTCAAATAGATTACACGAGGCAAAACAATAATAGATGGTGCAGGAGTAGCATAATCATTTGAGCTTAGTTTTTCAGGATCAAGTTCCTTGTTCTTGTACTGAGATTCCAAAGAAATATGGAGCTGCGGAGCTGTTGCAACGTGGTAGCTGTCACGAACAGCATTAGAAGTGGTCGTACCAGAGTCACCACTAGAGCTTCCATTTGGATTAGCAAGTTTCGTATACTCAGGATTTTCTTTAATGATTCCTGCACCGACCAAAGCAGTCAACACGCTCTTTTCAAAGTGGAAAGAACCGCTATTCAAATCTTTAAAGGTAGATCCCTTTGCCATAATGGCACTACCTTGAATATCCAGCTTATCAAGGAAGTTATCAATATCAGCTTCAGAGTAGATAAAATACCTATAGCTAGAACCATTCCCTCCCTTTTGCAATGTTGCCGCACCTTGAGCAAAGTAGAGCATTGCAACGGCATCGTTCTTTGTAGGAGGAAGTCTCATTTGACTTGGTTTTGCGTCAAAGTAGAAAACAAACTTTCCATCAAGTTCTTGAGAACCAACATCATTAAGTTGGGTGTTGTTTATTTTTAAAACAAGGAACCCATTATAAAGATTTTCGGGGCTGTCAGAAGTCAACTTCTTATAGCAATTATTCATGGCAGAAATATTCGAGCTTGACAAACCGTTATTTGCAGGAACATCATAACCAACGTTCTTACAAGCGTCATTACCTAGTTTTCCAAGCCATGCAGTAGAATCCTTGAGCAGCAATGGCTGGGGCACATTCCCGTCACTGGCTATCAAATTGCCATAAGCATTCATCTTGCGAATGCGTTCCCAATAATTATTTCCAATATTCTTGAGTACGCCATCATTGTTATCCCACTTCGAAAGTTGATTTGCAGGATCCGTTTTCAAATTTGCAGCAGAAAAAGAAAACATTCGATGATTTTTACGATCATCATCCGAGCCGTCTATTTGAGGTTGTGTCGAACCCTGGGTAAACGCTCCATATCTCATAGGGGTATTGTTTTTTTGCGTCAACAGTTCATACTGATTCGTTCCAGAATACTGGTAAACATTACCTGCAATTGTAATTCTTCTATTTCCGTTACCATCACCACACGAGCCACCACAACCGGCATCGATTGTCTTTGGGAAGTAAGCATTACCCTTTACCTCAATCGTTCCAAAATTATCGCTACCAACCTTCAAAGTGGCCTTGTCAGTAAATACAAGATTTTTGCCGATCACAGTATTGTAATTTTGAGATCTTTCAAAAACACCATTAACCGTGAGATTACCAGAAACTTTCATAGCACAATTTGAGCTAATGTTTCCATTGACAAACAGGTCGCCGCAAACAGTAAGGGGGCCACCAGCACAAGTTGTCATATTGCCACCAATATACACAACGTTGGTATCTTTGCCGGCAATGCAATTACCAGAGGCATCCACTTCACCAATAGTCAAAGTACCCTGGTTACCATAATCACCCTTGATGTAAAGGTCCTTACCCTGATTGGTTCCACCTTGGTAAGTTACACTTCCTGTAACAAGGAGATTATCAGTAATCTTAGGAACGTTACCTTTAAGATCACCATTAATCAAACCAGACTGCAATACGTTATCGCTGGTAACATTACCCAATTTTCCAGAAAACGCCTGGTCAAAATTAAGCGATGTTGATTCCTGGGGAATGTTAACACGGTAAAGTCCGTTTACCTTAAGAATTGAGTTTTCACTGTACTTGGCATTGCCACTTCGTGCAGTACCAACAGAAGTAATTTTCAACTTGTAATTAGACGTTTCAGTATTTACACCTGTTAGCCAAACTGTATAGTTCTGCTTTGAGGTTCCAAAGTCCTTGACAACATCGTTAAGTTTAATGGGTTTCTTGCCATTAGATGCGCTTTGATACTGCCCAATAATAGCGCCAACATCGTTAGCGTTAAAGGTCATCCATGCTCGTACCGCGTCAAGCCCAGCCCTAGAAGACTGCTGAGCTTCCGCAAGAGCCATTCGGCTTGCACTTGAGCTTTGAGTAGTACTTAACCACTTATAAGTCGCTGTTGCAGCAATCGTTGCAATCAGCATGAACAACAACACCGTTACTAAGGACACACCCTTTTTATTAAACATACTTGTCTCCCTTAATCTCTAGGACCATTACTTGGGATAGGAATAACTTGACGAACTGTAGAGGTTTCACCATTTTTCTTTACAGACAAAATCAGAAGGAAAGCCTTAACATTCTTTTTGTCGTCCACTTGAGGCACAAACGATTCATCGTCAAAATTGAAATTGGACGTTTCCACCTTCTTAAGTTGAATATCAGAAATCGTTACAGAGCCGTTTGCCGCAACCGGAGAATAGCTAGCGAAGGTAAATGCCATACAGGCATTGGTTATCGAGCTACTCGCAGTAAAACGGAATGTTCTCCTCGTAGGCTCATTTTGAGCTACCGGGAAGAAGAAATTGAAATCATCTAAACCAGGATAGCCATTTCCATCCATATTACGGAAACCAACTGCAGCATAATCTCGCCCAGGGCAGAACATACGACTAAGGTCTTCCTTGAAAGGCAATGAAAAAGAAATTTCGTATTCAATGTTAGCTTCAAGATTTACCTTTTTACAAAGGTCCGGCCAAGATCCAGAACCACTATTAGCCTGTCCAACAAAAACCTGGTTAGCCTTCTTTCCAGAAAGTTCTGGTTGTCCGTTTTCCAGATCATAGTTTGTAGAAAAACCAGAAAGTGTAGCCGATTCCTTATCAGTGGAAGATTCTACAGCTGTAAAGAAGAAATTTCCATCACCATACCTTGGGATAAGTCTAAAAGTCTTTATGCTAGGATCACTATTCGGAAGCAATACAGATTGTTCATAAGCGGATACCGTAGCAGAACCAAGCACACGAGGCTTTGCAGGAACAACCTTAAACCCAGCGATGTTATCAGCCATTTCTACAGCTTGCAAGGCTTCAGAACCGTTCTTTTGCGGGCAATCATTCGAAGCAGTTGAAGACGTATTGGGAATCGTACGACAAGATCTAAACAAAGAATTATTGCGCAAGAACCACTTCACTTCTTCCATTGCCATAAACTCGCCCGTAGTTTCATGGTAGCGAAGTCGACGAACAACCAAGGTATCCGTATTACAACCAGATGCAGGGCACCCATCAGTTTGAGGGACAATTCTAAAGGATGAAGAATCCTTTTTCAATACAGCAGCATTTTGAGGATCAATGTAAATGGAATCACCCGTAAGAAACACATCTGACGTACTTGCTCCACCTTGGTTGGAACTCTTCGCTCCCGTTTGAGAAATATCTTCAGCCATAAGCACCGCAATATTGCTTGCCGTTTCGCTGGACCTGATCATGGATTCTGAACGGACCCTAAACTTCGTACTATCACTGAACACCTGCCCAGCAATAATAACGATGACCCCCACTAGGGCAACATACACCATCAATTCCATGAGGGTAAAGCCCTTTTTAGCGTCATTCGTAATACGACAATTAAAATTTTCCTTCTTCATATCCAAATCACCATAAAAAAGTGAGCATTAAAACGTTCTTTAACGTACCACGCTAGACACAGAAATAGAATGAGGAGTTCCCTTATAAGTCCATTCAACCTCAACATTCAATTTTTTTGCATAGACATGATTCGTGGGATAGTAACTCGTTTCTACAGTACTCTTGTAGTCATCATCATCTGAAATGTCTACGCGGACTGTATAATCAACAGAAGTTGTATGTGCCAACGTTCCTGGAGTTCCTTTCCACTCACGGGTTTTATGCAAAACAAGCTTCTGCTTAGCGCCCGAAGCATCCTTAGTTAGTTGCAACGCAGATACACCCACAGCGGAGAGAGAATCTATAACCTGCTGAGAAACAGCTACAGCACCATCACGAGATCGGACTCGCATAATGGCATCACGGTTGCTGCTTTGCAATTGATTCAAGGCGACAATCATAAAGCCCAAAACCGCGGCGGAAACCAGGATTTCAGCGATGCCAAAGCCAGCTTTACGTCGACGAACTGCAGGAGACAACTTATTTTCTGTTCTTAAAATCATAACGCGAACCATCCTCCATTGTAGGTATAAGAACGGAAACGGTTATCCGTAGGAACCTTGGCAACACCAGCCCACTTACCGGATGTTGTGTATTGCATCAAGAAATAGCCTTCATTGGATTGGTCACTTAAATTGCTTCCTCTAAAGGAATTCAACCCCAATCGAGGAATGAAGTACGCTGATTTTCCCGAAAGATTCGTTGTTGCTCCGGAAACAGGGGAACTTACACCACTAGCCGAGGAGCGAAAAAAGACCCCTCCTTCCAAATTCATAGACTCTACAACATCCCCTTGGCAACCTCCAGCAGTCTTACGCAGTGTTATGGTTGAAGAACCATTTGCGGCTTCAACGCAAAGAGAATCACTTGTTTGCCTAGCTATAGTAGAAGCCTTTTCCAAAAATGCGGCAACATTTACAGCAGCGTCTCGAACGCGATTATTCTGAACCGCACCCTGAAGGCCAACAACACCCATACTTGATAATACGCCGATAATAATAACGACAACTAGGACTTCCACCAGGGTGAAGCCCTTTACATTAACAGCACGATACTTGCGATTTTGTCTAATCATATCCAAGTCCACCAAGAAAACGAAATGTCATGCCGACATCCCATACGAAAATCAATATAACTTAATTTTTACAATAATGTTATTTTAAAGCATTCCTCACACCCCCAAATGAGCCGTAAATCACGTTCAAAAAGGGTTTTCGCCCTCGGATATCCCTACAAGAACAATAGGTTTGTCGTTTTTCCGCTTTCAGACCTTTTAATTTTTGCCGTTTTTGGGCGTTTTGCCTAGAATTACTATATTTGGTGCCATGAATCTTAAGGACCGCATCATTCGATCTACGGGTAAGAAGGCACCCTTCCGCCTGGTTCTTGTGGACATTACCAACACAATGAACGAAATTGGCGCGAAGCACGGGGCTCAGTCTTATTCCCTGAAGTTGTTGGCTGAAACCGCCATTTCCTCCATCTTTTTGAGCAGCAGCCTCAAGATGAAGGGTACCGTTAGCGTAACCGCCACCTTTGGTGGTGAAATTTCCTACGCCAAGGCTGATACCAGCCCCCTCATTAGCCGCAAGGAAGACGAGGAGTCCTACTACTTCGTACGCGCCATGATTCCACAGGACGACCTGCTGGCTATCAAGGGCGACGAACCGGCCCTGATTCCCCAGAATTACCAGGTGGTGAAGCTGAACGAATACGGCAAGCGCGTTCACGAAAGCGTGGTCCAGGCTGTCAGCGCCTCCATGGGCCAGAATTTGGCTACCTACTTGTACCAGTCCGAACAGATCCTTTCCGCTGTGGGTATCGAAGCCCAGTTCAACAAGGAAGATCCCTGTAAGCTGGATTACGCCATCGGTTTCTACGTAGAAGCCTTCCCCGAAATGGAAGAAAAGGACACCACCATCCTGGAACAGGTGGTGCTGAACCTCCCCAAGTTCTCCGACATGTATGCAACCCAGCAGAACGGTGGCAAGACCATGGTGGACGAACTGCTTTTCCAGTTCGAAGGACCTTACGAAATTGAAGTCATCAAGGAATTTGGCGCCAAGGCCTACTGCCCCTGCAGCAAGGAACGCACCATTAGCTCCCTGGCGGCGCTACCTTTAAGCGACTTGAAGGACTTGGAAAAGGAAGGCAAGGATCTTGAAATGGTCTGCGACTTCTGCCGCAACAAGTACACCATTACACTGGACGACCTCCGCGAAATTATCGCCGAACGCAAGAAATAAAACATCAACCTCAAAGGGAGCTTCGCGACCGACCTCAAAGTTCAAAGTGAAGCGTCCTCGGAACTATTATGTTTACTAAGCAATGTGTTGTAACCCTGGACCTGGAAGGCGTTCTCGCCCCCGAAATCTGGATCGCTGTAGCAGAAAAGACCGGCATCGCCGACCTGCGCCTCACCACCCGCGACATCCCCGACTACGATGTTTTGATGAAGGGCCGTATCAAGATCATGGAACGTGAAGGCCTTAAGCTTTCCACCATCCAGGACGTGATCCGTAACCTGGGCCTTTTGAAGGGCGCCCGCGAATTCATGGACACCCTCCGTGACGAAGCCCAGGTAATCATCCTCAGCGATACTTTCCAGGAATTCGCCTACCCCATCATGCAGAACCTGGGCATGCCCACCATTTTCTGCCACAACCTGATTGTGGAAGACGACATGATCAAGGGTTACCACCTGCGCCTCAACGACCAGAAGACCAAGGTGGTCAAGTCCCTGCAGGACCTGAACTTCAAGGTTTTCGCCAGCGGCGACTCCTTCAATGACACTGGCATGCTGAAGCAGGCCGACAAGGGTTGCTTCTTCTGCGCTCCGGACTCCATCGTGGCTCAGTTCCCCCAGTTGGATTCCACCAAGACTTACGCAGAACTTCTTGAAAAGTTCCACCAGTTCCAGGATACTTTGTAATATGAAGCTTTATACAACGGACTTTATTTCTGGAAAAGAAATTGAAACCATCCAGATGGTCAAGGGCAGCATCGTGTTCAGCAAGAACGTGGTTCGCGACGTTTTCGCTGGCCTTAAGTCCATCATTGGTGGCGAACTTGCTGGCTACACCGAAATGCTGGAGCAGGCCCGTCAAGAGGCAACAAACCGCATGGTTATTCAAGCCCAGAACATTGGTGCCGATGCCATCGTATCCGTACGTTTCATGACATCTGCCGTTATGGCTGGCGCCGCAGAAATCATTGTCTACGGCACCGCGGTAAAATTCAAGAAATAAAAAAGAGAACATTACAAAAAAACACCTGGGCGAAAACCCAGGCGTTTTTTTATTCAAAACCCCAAAAAGCTCTTATTTCAGAGTGGGAGTTTCCCAGTCGATCCAATCGGACTTATTCCACTTAATCTGCTCAGAATTCTTGGTGTAGTCAATCTTACCAGTCTTGATTCCATCCTTACCCACCAGGAACTTGTTGATGAAGTCCTTGACTTCGTCAAACTGGCCGTTGGGCAAAGAGCAGTGGGCGTGACCGCCTTCCTGGCTATAGGTGTAGTTTTCGCTTACTCCAAGTGCATCGAACACTTCCTTGGAAGCCTGGCCGCAGTAGTTGGAGGGAACTTCACCAAGCCATTCCTGGCCTGCGTTGTCGATAATCAGCAAGGGACGGGGAGCCACCATACTCACCAGCATGTGCTGATCAAAGGGCAGAGTGTTTTCCTTTCCATCATAGCTCTTGAAGGTAGTCTTCATCCAGTTGCCTTCGGAGCCTGCACTGTTCAAGCCCTGGACAAACTGCTTACCTTTCTGCTTGTTGACCTGTGCGCCAACGCGCCAGAGGGAGGCGCCACCGGAACCGGATTCCTGAGGAATAACCAGGGCGATTCGGGAGTCGAAAGCGCCTGCAGCAAGAGAACCCTTGCCCCAGCGTGAACAGCCTGTAATGCCCAGATGCTTCACATCAATGCCTGCTTCAGGGGTTTTCTCCAGAGCGTCAATCAAGCGGCTAACGCCCCAGGCCCAGGCCATGATGGTACCGGCGCTGGCATTGGATCCGTAAATGTCGTAGAACTTGCCGCTTCCACGATTACTTTCGGGAGCCACGTTATCGGGATTGAAGATAATCTGGGCAATATCAAGACCAGTGAGTGCTCCACCTAGGCTACCACAGGTATTGCCCATAAAGCCACCGCCAAAGCCAATCATTGCAGGCTTCGGGTTATCCTTGGTTCCTGCACCACTGATGTTTACAGCAAAGGAAGCGGACTTACCCTTGTCGGTCACCGTCACTGTAAAGGTGCTTCCAGCTAGTTTACCTTCCACCTTTTCGGGATTGCGGGGCTTGTCGCCGTACATGATCTTTTCGTACATGGCGCCAATTTCTTCTCTGCGGCACTTCCATTCATCCTTGGTGGAAATTCTTGTTCCTGCGAGAGTCTTGAAGGGGTCAGGCAGCTTTGCATTGTTGATGCTGGTGGGAATATCACCGATGGTGCATTCGTCGCGGTAATCCTCCTTGAATGTTGCCGCGGGAAGTTCCGCTACACTACTGGAGCTTAACACTCCCTCGCTGCTAGAACTCGCAATCACGCTAGAGCTGGAAGCAGTCGCACTACTGGAAAATACGGCACTGCTAGAATTTGGAATGTCCGTAATTCCCGCAACTGAACTGCTGGACAAGCCCACATCAGCAACGTTGCTGCTAGAAGACTCATCGGCAACCCCAGCTTCAGAACTGTAGCCGAGATCGTCGTTACCAGGATTTACGGAATTATTATCGTCGCCGCAGGCGCCAAATACACCTAAAACGGCCAAGGCCGTAATGGCCATGCACTTTGTACTCTTCATTTTTAACCCAAAACAACCTCATCCCAACCATTTGAGATGGAGGTAGCATAAATATAAGTTTTCGCAGTGTTCTTCATCACATTGTCTTGTCGGATTGCGTTGTCCACAGACAACAACCTTACACCAACTTTACCCACGCTCGGGGTATTCCAATTTGGAATATTTAGCCAAACGGGAAAAACCCTATTTTCTGCTTATTTTTGCCGTTTTTCCAACCAGTTATCAATTTTTTAGATATACTTGATAATAATGGAACAGGTCACCCTTTCATCTAATCAGGAGCACATTGTTGACGTGCTCATCCGAAAGAATCCGGCACTGGAACGCGGGATTCTCGAAAAGGCTGTTGCCTTCATTGCTACCGCCCACGAAGGTCAGTACCGCAAGAGCGGCATGCCTTATACAGAACATCCCTACGAAGTAGCAAAGATTCTCGCAGACCTTAAGCAAGACCAGCCCACCGTTCTCGCCGGCCTCTTGCACGACGTTGTCGAAGATACTGAATATACCTTGGAACAGCTTTCCGAAATGTTCGGCGAAGATGTGGCATTCATGGTGGACGCTGTTACAAAGATTACTGCAGCCCAGGAAGCCAACAAGACTGCCCAAAAGGCTGAAACATACCGTAAGCTCATTATCGCCATGGCCAAGGATCCCCGAGTCATCATGATCAAGATCGCGGACCGCATCCACAACATGCGTACCATGCGTTACATGAAGCCGGAAAAGCGTCAGGCCATCGCCCAGGAAACCCTGGACATCTATATTCCGCTGACACACCGTTTCGGTCTCTACAGGCTTAAAACTGAACTTGAAGACTTGAGTTTCAAGTACGTCAATCCCGATGAATACCAGAAGCTGGTGGACGCCCTTATCGAGAATAAGGAATCCCGTGAAAAGTATATCCAGTCCGTGATTGGCCCGCTTCAGTTCAAGATGGCTTTGGAAGACTTTGACTGTACAATCCAGGGCCGCACCAAGAACATTTACAGCATTCACAACAAGATGATTAGCCGAGGCTGTCAATTCGAAGACATCTTCGATATTTTCGCCATCCGAATCATCGTGGAATCTATTCCGGAATGCTACCTGGCACTCGGTTACGTTCATAACCTCTGGACTCCGCTCCAGAGCCGTTTCAAGGATTACATTGCCACCCCCAAGCCCAACCTTTACCAGAGTATTCATACCACGGTGATCGGCCCGGACAACAAGATGGTGGAAGTCCAGATCCGCACCAAGGATATGGACATTGTGGCAGAAAAGGGTTTCGCAGCCCACTGGGCCTACAAGCTGGAAACACAGCACGAAGGCGAAGAACTGGCATGGCTGAACCACATGGTGAAGCTGCAGTCCGAAATTTCCGACTCCAAGGAATACCTGGACTTCCTGAAGGTGGACTTGAAACCTCAGGGCATGACCGTGTTTACCCCCAAGGGAACTTCCATCGAACTTCCCGACGGAGCCATCGTCCTGGACTTTGCTTTTGCGGTCCATACCGAACTGGGCCTGCATTGCATTGGTGCCCGCATCAACGATGAAGTGGTGAACTTGGACAAAGTCGTCCCCAATGGCGCTACAGTCCAGATTCTTAAGAGCCCCCACCAGGAACCTAGCCCCGAATGGCTGGAGATGGTCAAGACCGTCAAGGCCAAGCAGGAACTGCGTCGCTGGATCCGTTCCAGCACCATCCAGCAGGCAAAGGAACTGGGCAAGGAAATCTGGATCCGCGAACTTCACCTGCAGAAGATTGAAAAGGACAAGCGCCCCAAGGAAGAGGACATCAACAAGTACTTCGGCACCGAGGACATCAACGATTTCTTCCAGCGCATTGGCGAGGGCGAACTGCCACTGGTAGACATCCAGCACTTTATCAGCGGTGGCCGCGACGTGACCAAGGAATCCGCATCCCTCCGTTTCTTCCCTGGCTTCAACAAGGACAAGAAACTGGACGTTCGCGACGAAATGCCGCTGCAGATTGGCGGCGAAACAAAGCTTCTCATTCACTTTGGCAAGTGCTGCGGCCCCGTGCCAGGCGACAAGATTATAGGCGTACTTCGCCCCCAGATCGGCATCGAAATCCATTGTGCCGACTGTGCCGAGCTCAAGAAGTTGCCCAAGGAACAGCAGGTGGCCGTGGAATGGAACGAAGAAACAAGCCATTCCTTCACCACCCACCTGACTATTGAAACTGACAACCGCAAGAACATTACTTTGGATGTACTCACGGAACTGAAGAAGGCCAACATCTTCCTGGAAAGAATGACTGTGGCAAGCAAGCATTCCTCCGGCCGAATCAAGATTGTCTGCAAGGCCTTCCGTAAGGACCAGATTGAATCCGTAATGAATTGCATCAAGAACATTTCCGGAGTCCACGAGGTAGTTAAAGTATGATTTCCACTTTGCACCATAGCGACTACACCTTAAAGAACCGCGCCTTCAACTGCCGAATGCGCAATCGCTATTACGAAGAAGTCTACTATGCCTTCCGAGCCCTTTTCCCCAACGAAGTTGCCGAACGTAAGGAGCCAAACCCGGTGGCGGACGCCATCTGGTTCCAGCACCTGAGTCGCGAAATCAAGCGTTACGAGCGCCTGCTCATGACCTGTCTGGAATATGCCCAGGCTGCCGTTTTTTATGGAAAAAACGGCAATGCGGCCCTCTACTCCAAGGACAAGCGCTGGGGTATCCTCCAGGAAGAGATCTTCTTGGTACACTTTTTGCAAGAGTTACAATCTACGACCCGCTACGTGATTGCCCGAATCGAAACTGACCAGATGCTCCAGCAGTGGAGCGGCGAAATGCAGGACATGAAGGCTAAGCCGGTGGGTTCTGGTTATGTGAACGCTATCCAGGAAAAGCTGAACGAAATGAATGCCGCAACCATCGTCGAATTCAAGGACTTGCTCAAGCATGTTCTGGACCGATTCCAGATCGGCAACACTTTGTTCGGAACCGTCCAGGAATTGCAGAATTTCTATTAGGAGGCTCGAGGTTCGAGGCACGAGGTAAAGAGTTTTAATTAAGGTAATATATGTCTGAATACATTATTCTATCCATATTCCTATTCCTAGGTGCGTTCATCGCGGCGGCAGCCACGGTAGTTGGCCTTTTGCTAGGCTACCGCACCCGAAAAACCAAAAACAAGATGTTGCCATACGAATGCGGTATGGAAACTTTCGGCAATGCCCGTATCCAGTTCAAGGTGGGCTACTACGTGTTTGCATTGCTTTTCCTTGTTTTTGACGTCGAAGCTTTGTTCCTGCTCCCGGTCATGGCCAATTTCAAGGAAATCATGGCAGGGAACACAGCACTCTCCCCCATTGTGGTGGTGGTTGACTTGGTGATCTTCTTGGCGATTCTGGTTTCCGGCCTCGCCTACGCTTGGAAAAAAGGAATTCTCAAATGGGAATAATCAATTTTGCACCTAAGATCCTGGATCCCATTCCCGGCGGCAAGTATGTTGTCAATGCCGTGGACTATGTGGTAAACTGGGCTAGAGCCAATTCCATTTGGCCCCTGACTTACGGTACCAGCTGCTGCGCTATCGAAATGATGAGTAGCTCCATGGCCCGTTACGACATCGCTCGCTTCGGTTCCGAAGTGTTCCGCGCCTCCCCCCGTCAGGCCGACTTGTTCATCCTAGCAGGTACCATTACGAAGCGCATGACTCCCGCAATCCAGATGCTGTGGGAACAGATGCCGGGCCCCAAGTACGTACTTGCCATGGGCGCTTGCACCATCAGCGGCGGCCCTTTCATTTACGACAACTATTCCGTGGTCCGCGGCGCACAGAATATTCTTCCGGTGGACGTATTCGTGCCTGGTTGTCCGCCCCGCCCCGAAGCTTTGTTCCACGGTCTCCTTACACTTCGTGAAAAGATTCTCAAGGAAACCTGCCGCAGCCCCTGGCAGGAAGGCTATCCCGAGGATGTTTCCCGCGTGGACCGTTACCGTGAAGCAGCCAAGGCCTGGGCTGAACTTGAAAAGATCAAGGACGAGGAAATGGCGGAAGCCCGCGAAAAGTTCAAGGCTGAAAATCCTGACTACAAGAGCGCCTTCAAGCCTGTCCGCGTGGTGAAGGAAGCCTTCCCGGAAGTGGAACGCCCGGCTGCAGCAGAACTCACCGCAGGTGAACTCTCCCAGGCTGACATTTTCGACAAGATCAAGGCTAAGTTCGAAAGTGCAACGGTGGACGAAGCAATCCTCGCTACCGCAAGTTCCGACAGCCCGGTGGAAATTACACTGGATGTAAAGGACTACTTTGCTGCTACAGAATTTGTAAAGAACGATCCGGCCCTCAAGATGGATTACCTCATCGATGTAACTGCCATCGACTACCCGGACCACTTTGAATTGATTACCCAGCTTCGCAGCATCGATTTGGGACACAAGGTCTTCTTCTGCATCCCGCTGAAGAAGGACGAATCTATTCCCGAAGAAAAGCGCGCCACGTCCCTGCTTGCAAAGGTCCCCAGCATTACGGGTCTGTACCCTGCCGCAAGCGTCAAGGAACGCGAGGTCTACGATATGTTCGGCATCAACTTTGTGGGTCACGACGACCTGCGCCGCATTTTCCTGGACAAGGATTTCGTCGGTTTCCCGCTGCGTAAAGATTTCACTCACCCCGAAATGATTAAGAGGCCCGTATGAGTATGACACAGCTCCCCCCGGGATTCAAAATCATCCGTGACGAAAATAGCGAAGCCTATTCCGACGAATTCTTCGTCAACATGGGCCCACAGCACCCCAGTACCCACGGTGCCCTCCGCCTCGCCATCCGCATGGACGGTGAAACCATCGTAGAACTGGTTCCCCATCACGGCTACATTCACCGCGGCATGGAAAAGCAGGCCGAGTCCATGAGCTACCTGCAGTACATTCCCATGTCCGACCGTCAAGACTATTTGACCGCCATCCAGAACAACCTGGGTGTGGTTCTCGCCTACGAAAAGGGCATGAACGTAGGCGTTCCTCTTCGTCAGGAATACATCCGCGTTATGCTTCAGGAACTTGGCCGTATTGCAAGCCACCTGGTGTTCTTCGGCTGCTTCGGCGGCGACCTGGGCGGACAAACCTGCTTGCTCTTCGGTTTCAAGGAACGTGAAATGATTCACGACATCCTGGAAGAGGTTACCGGTTCTCGCTTGACCATGAACTTCTTTAGACCGGGTGGCAGCCGTTTCGACGTGCCCGACACCTTTATCCCCCGCGTAAAGGCTTTCCTGGAACACCTGGAAACCACCATGAAGGATTACGAACGTTTCCTCAGCAAGAACGTAATCGTTCGCGAACGTAGCATCGGTATCGGCGTTCTCTCCAAGGAAGACGCTATCGCCTACGCATGCTCCGGCCCCGTGGCCCGCGCAAGCGGCGTAAACTTCGACGTTCGTCGCAACAATCCTTACAGCATTTACAGCCAGCTGGAATTTGATGTGCCTGTGACCTACAATGGTGACTGCTACGACCGCTACAACGTCCGTATCGCAGAAATCCACGAATCCATGCGCATCCTTCGCCAGTGCGTCGACAAGTTCCCCTCCGAAGGTCCGTGGCGCAGCAAGGAAAAGCCCGTAAAGCTGAATCCTGGCCGTTACTACAGCGAAATCGAAACCGCCAAGGGCCTTTACGCAACCTACGTGGTGGCTGCTGCAGGCGACAAGCCTTACCGCATTCATACCCGCGGCCCCAGCTTCCCCCACATTGGCGTGTTGAACAAGATGTGCCAGGGTTTGACCGTTTCGGACTTGGTAACCATCATGGCTACCCTGGACCCTGTGATCCCGGAAATTGACAGGTAGGTAATTACATGTTCGTTCCCTCCATAACTAATCCTGTTGGCGACTTTGTTCGAGAATGGGTACCGAAGCTTGCAGAATATCTGCCGGCAGCAATTCAGTCCGATACCTTGAACAATATCGTTGCCTTTTTGATTAACGCCGTCATCTGCGTCATCGCAGTTTGCGTCGTGAACATCGGTTCCGCACCGATCCTCATCTACATGGAACGTAAGGTTTGCGCTCACGTGCAATGCCGTCTCGGCCCCATGCGCCTTGGCTGGCACGGTACCATCCAGACCATCGCCGACGTTCTGAAGATGCTCTTCAAGGAAGTCTACGCACCTGGTGGAGTTGACAAGTTCGTCTACTTCCTGGCTCCGCTGATTGTGCTGATTGCACCCTTCATGGTGGCAGCATTGATCCCCTTCGGCCAGAACCTGGTGGTTGCAGACATCGACATGGGCATTCCCCTGATTATCGCCATCAACGGTTTCGGCGTGCTGGGCATTTTGCTTGGCGGCTGGTCCAGTAACAACAAGTACTCCTTGCTCGGTGCTCTTCGTAGCGGCGCACAAATGATCAGCTACGAAATCTCCTTTGCCTTGGTACTTTTGTTCGTGGTCATGATCTCCGGTTCCACCAACCTGATGACCATCACCCAGACCCAGAGCGGCACCGTCTTTGACTGGATGATTTTCAAGGTTCCCGTACTTGGCTTTATCGCCTTCATCCTGTTCTTCATTTCTTCTACTGCAGAAATGAACCGCGCACCTTTCGACATTGCCGAAGCTGAACAGGAATTGACCGGTGGTTATCATACTGAATATAACGGCACACCCTTCGCCATGTTCTACTTGGCAGAATACATCGCATTGGTGACCAACTCCTCCCTGGCAGTGACTTGCTTCCTGGGCGGTTTCCACGCACCTTGCCTGGGCATTGCCGCAATTGACGGATACCTCACCATGATTCCGGGAGTTATCTGGTTCTTTGCCAAGGTATTCTTTATGATTTGGTGCTACATGATGGTCCGCTGGACTTTCGTCCGCCCCCGTGTAGACCAGCTGATGAGTTTTGAATGGAAATTCCTGCTGCCCCTGAACCTGCTGATGCTGGTGGCTGGCGCTGCTTATGTGGCTTTGGTAGGCTAAGGTAGAGGTATTTTATGGATCAGAAAAAGATTTCTACAAAACAGTACTTCAAGACTTACTTGAAAAAGTGCGTTACTGGCCCGTGGAGCCTTCTCTGCGGTTTGTCCGTGAGCCTCAAGTATTTCTTCAATCCGAAAAAGATTGTCACGGAACAGTATCCGGAAAATCGCAAGACCTTGAAGATGCACGAACGTTTCCGCGGCCGCCTTTCCATGGTGGAAGACGCCGAAGGTAACAACCGTTGCACCGCTTGCGGCATGTGCGAACGTAGCTGCCCCAATGGAAGCATCAACGTTCAAGCAACAAAGAACATCGCCGGCAAGAAGGTCCTGGGTCGTTACGTGTATCACTTTGCAAGTTGCACCCAGTGCGGCCTCTGCGTAGAAGCCTGCCCCTTCGGCGCCATCGAAATGGCTCCTGAATTTGAAGTGGCTACTACCGACATCAACTCGCTGGAAATGATTTTGAACAAGAAGGAGGGTCAAGGCTAATGTTCCCGTCTCTTTCAAGTTTGGCAAACGTATTCCCCACAGGCGGAATCGACATTGCCTTCTACGTGGTCGCATTCGTCATGGTGGTGACAGCCATCTGCACTGTTGCGGTCAAGAACATTTTGCAGAGCGCAGTATTCCTCATTTTCTCCTTTGTAGGAACTACCGTTCTCTACTTGCTGCTCCACGCTGAATTCAACGCCCTGGCACAGATCATGGTGTACATCGGCGGCGTGGTCATCTTCGTTATCTTCACCATCTTGCTCACAAGCCATTTGGGCGAAGAAGCTTTCTCCACGAAGATTCCCCGCTACTTTGCAGCATTCGCAATTTCCATTGCATTCGTCGCCATCATGGCCAAGTGCCTGGTGCCGGTGCAGGAACTTGTAACTACCGCAGCAACAGCTCCCGAAGGATTCGCATCCTTGAAGGCATTGTCTGTTCGCTTGCTGGGCTACGGCGCCGACGGTTTCATTCTTCCCTTTGAAATCGTAAGCGTATTATTGCTGGCAACCTTGATTGGCGCAATTACTATCGCTCGCCGCGGCAAGGAGGAAAAGTAATGACTTTGATGAATTGCCTTATCCTCTCGTTCATCCTTTTTGGCATTGGCCTTTGGGGCCTTATGCGTCGCCGCCACTTGGTGGGCATGCTGATTTCCACCGAAATCATGCTGAACGCAGCCAACATGAACTTTATCTCGTTTGCCTACTTTAGCGCAAAGGACGCTACCGCAGGTTCCGTGTTTAGCATTTTCGTCATCGCAGTGACCGCATGCGAAATGGCAGTGGCCTTGGCCATTATCGTTAGCATGTACCGCCGTCGCAAGAGCCTTGACGTAGAACAGTTGAGGGATCTCCATGATTAATGACGTCTCTATCAGCTATCTCATTTTCCTGATGCCGCTCCTCACTTTCGTGGTGAACGGCCTCTTCCTGGGCAAGCGTTCCGCCAAGGGTGCCGCAGCATTCGCCATCGTCTGCAACGGTATTGCCATGGTTTCAGCATTGCTGCTTGCCGTCAGCTACTTCACTTCCGGCTATGCCCCGCAGAAAGCGATTCTCTTTGAACTTCCCTTCTTGAAGTTCGCAGAAACCTTCGCTGCAAACATTGGCCTCTTGGTAGACCCGCTTTCTATCATGATGCTGGTGGTGGTTACCTTCATCGCGTTCCTGGTGAATATCTACAGCGTAGGCTATATGCGCGGCGACCGTGCCGAGGGTCGATTCTTCGCACTGCTTTCCCTGTTCAGCTTTAGCATGCTGGGCCTTGTGGCTGCAACCAACCTTTTCCAGATGTTCATCTTCTGGGAACTGGTGGGCGTCTCCAGCTACCTGCTTATCGGTTTCTGGTACCACAAGCCTTCTGCAGTTAGTGCTTCCAAGCAGGCATTCATCCTCACCCGCTTTGCCGACAGTTTCTTCCTGCTGGGCATCGTGATCGTGAGCTTCGTGGTACAGAGCTTTGACTTCGAAAAGATCAACGCCCTTACCTTGAGTGCATTCCAGAGCCAGTTCATTGACCTTGGCTTTATGGTGATGACCAAGGCAGAAGCTCTTGTTCTCGGCGGCGTCCTGATTTTCACCGGTGGCTGGGGCAAGTCTGCAATGTTCCCCATGCACATTTGGTTGCCGAATGCTATGGAAGGTCCGACCCCGGTTTCCTCCATCATTCACAGTGCCACCATGGTGGTGGCTGGCGTTTACCTGGTAGCTCGTCTGTTCCCCTTCTTCGCTCTCAGCGGAAGCACCATGAACTTGATTATGGTGGTGGGCGCATTCACTATGGTATTTGCAGCTGTTATCGCCTGCACTCAGAAGGATATTAAGCGCATTCTCGCTTACTCTACCCTTTCTCAGTTGGGTTACATGATGTTCTCCCTGGGCGCTTGCCGTATGGGTGACGTTGTGGTCACCACCGGCTGGACCGCATCTACTTACCACATTTTCACTCACGCATTCTTCAAGTGCAGTTTGTTCCTTATCGCAGGTTCCCTGATTCATCAGGTTCATACCAACGATTTGGACGCCATGGGCGGTCTCCGCAAGAAGATGCCCTTGACCTATGTCTGCGCATTGATTTCCATTCTCGCCATTTCCGGTATCCCGCCGTTCTCCGGTTTCTTCTCCAAGGACGAAATCATTCTGACGGCATTCCAGGGACACCATTACGTGGTATTCGGCTTGGCTCTCCTGACCAGCGGTCTCACCACCTTCTACATGTTCCGTCTGTTCTTCCTTGCCTTCCACGGCGCACCCCGCTCCGAAAGCGTCAAGGCCGGACACGTTCACGAAGACTTCTTTATGACTCTCCCCATTGCAATTCTTGCCGTGCCTGCTTTGGCCAGCGGTTTTGCAGCAAAGGGTCTGTTTGAAGAATTCTTTGTTCCGGGCAAGTTGAATGTTCCGCAGTTGGTTCAGTTGGCAGAAGCCCACTGGATTCCCTACGTTGCCGTAGCAATCGCAGTTGTAGCATTGCTCATCGCCTGGGTTCTTTACGCAAGCCCCAAGGCTAAGGTGGAACGCGCCCTCGACGACATCAACCGCGGCAGCGTCTACAAGGTGATTTACCACAAGTTCTATTTCGATGAAATGTACTACGCCGTGGTTCGCCAGTTCGTTATCGGCGGCATTGCTCGCGCAGCTCGTTTCATCCAGGATTACATCATCGAAGGTATCCTTGCTTTCGTCGTGTGGTTCGTACATACATTGGGCAGTCTTGTTCGTCGCGCCCAGAGCGGCAACTTGACTTTCTACCTGGGAACCCTGGTGGTCGGCGTACTGCTGTGGCGTTTCTTCGGTCAGCTTCCGTTTTAAGGATTGAGAGGTTATAAGTACTATGGATACATTACTTTTTAATCTGATTTGGCTCATCCCGCTTTTGACAGTTCTCGTCTGCGTTCCAATTCCGGGAACCAAGGCAAAACTGATCAAGGGCATCCACGCCTTCTCCGGAACTTTCGTTCTGGCCCTGGTAGGATACCTCACCTACCGAGTATATGCACTTTCCGGAACTCCTATCGATGACAAGGCTGCCCCGCTGTTCCTCCGATTCTTTACGGACATTCCCTGGATCAATTCCCTGAACGCACACTACATCGTTGGCGCCGACGGCCTCAACATGTTCCTGTTGCTCCTTACCGCGGTAATCGTGTGGGGCGGCATTCTCGTAAGCTGGGAAATCAAGGGAAACCAGAAGGTATTCTTCGCCTTGATCCAGATGCTTGCCACAAGCGTCTACGGCGTTTTCATGAGCATGGACTTGGTTCTGTTCTTCGTGTTCTACGAAATGGAAGCCTTGTGCATGTACCTGATGATTGCCGGTTACGGTTCCGGCCGCAAGGACTACGGCGGTAAGAAACTTACCTTGACTCTCGCCTTCGGCTCTTCCATGATTCTGGCAACCCTTTTCGGCCTCTACTTCGAAAGCGGTTCTACCAGCTGGAGCCTTGTGGAACTTTCCAAGACTACCCTCCCCACAAGTTTCCAAATGTGGGCATTCCCCCTGATGTTCATGGGCTTTGCCGTTAGCTCCTCTTTGTTCCCGTTCCACTTCTGGAGCCCGGACGGTCACGCTTCTGCACCTACTGCAGTTTCTATGCTGGCAGCAGGCGTCATGATGAAGATGGGTGCTTACGGTTGCCTTCGCGTCGCCATGTTCCTTATGCCGGAAGCAGCAAAGGTTTGGCTCCCCTACGTTGTGGCTCTCCTGATCTTCAACGTGGTTCTCGGCCCCTTCATTGCCCTTCGCCACAAGGACCTTAAGTACATCACTGCTTACAGTTCCATCAGCCACTTGGGCCTTATCTTCCTGGGCCTCGCCGCCATCACTCCGGTGGGTCTCCGCGGCGCATCCCTCCAGATGATTTCCCACGGTTTCTTGACTGGTTTGTTCTTCGCAACCATCGGTATGATTTACGAACGTACCCACACTCGTGACATTACCGAAATGGGCGGCATTATGCGCAAGGTTCCCTTCCTTGGTGTAGGCTTCGCTATCGCAGGTTTCGCAGGTCTCGGCTTGCCGGGCTTCAGCGGTTTCGTTGCCGAAAGCAATATTTTCATTGGCGCTTTCGCTCAGGATTCCACCCTCACCCGCGTTGTGACAATCCTTGCAATTCTTTCTATCACCACCACGGCAGTTTACATTCTGCAGACTGCAAACCGCATGCTCCACGGCAATATGCCCGCCAAGTACGAAACTTTGACCGATGCAAACCTTCGCGAAAAGATTGTGGTTGTGGTTCTCGTTCTCTGCTTGCTTTTGATCGGTATTTTCCCGGGTTGGATTGCAGATATGCTTGACCAGAGCATCGCTCCCATCTTTGCAAAACTTGCAGCAGCCCAAGCACCGGTGATTGGAGGTTAAAATGAGTTTTACTGTACCTAATTTCATCATCCCCGATCTCGTTCTTCTGATTCTTCCCTTCCTCGTGATCGGATGCCGCCTGGTCATCAAGAATTCCAAGTTGCCTTGGCGCTTGGCTTGCGTTGGCCTCATCGCAGTATTCGTGATGCTGAACTTCTTGCCTCTGGTTGGAGGCGAAGGCAATTACTTCATTAGCAACTGGCGCGTAGACGACTTTGGAGTTCTCATGCGTGAAGTGCTTACCTTGAGCGCCCTGCTGGGCCTGCTCCTGGCAAAGGACTACTTCGATCATGGCGCCGATGGCAAGCCCCAGATGAACCAGATTGCAGAATTCGCAGGAACCGTGGCATTCGCAACCTTCGGCGGTTACATTGTTGTATCCGCATGCGATTTGCTCACCTTCTTCCTGGGCCTGGAAATGGCAACCATCCCCATGTACATTCTGACCGCTTGGAACAAGAAAGACCAGATGGGTTCCGAAGCAGCCACCAAGTACATCTTGATGGGTTCTGTGGCAACCGCATTTGAATTGTTCGGTTTCAGCTACCTCTACGGTTTCGCAGGCTCTATCAGCTTCGACGTCATCCAGAGCGCCGCTGCCGCAGGAACATCTCCGCTGCTGTGGATCGCCGTACTGTTCCTCTTCTGCGGAATCGGTTTCAAGCTGACCTTGTTCCCGTTCTACACTTGGGCTCCGGACGTTTACGAAGGCGCACCGTCTCCTGTTACCGCCCTTTTGGCAGTAACTTCCAAGGCTACCGCCATCGCATTCCTCGTCGTCCTGATTTACGGCCCGTTGGCTCCTGTGCAGGAACAGATTGCTCCGCTGATCGCTCTTCTCGCAGGTGTTACCTTGTTCGTAGGCAACCTGGGCGCTTTGAAGCAGATCCGTCTCCGCCGCTTCATGGCCTACAGCTCTATCGCTCAGGCAGGTTACATCATGGTTGCTCTCCTCGGCCCTGCCGACACAGCAAAGACAGCCATCATCTACTACCTGTTCCTCTACACCTTGGCTAACTACCTGGCATTCTTTGTGTTCGGGGTCATTGGCCATCGTCGCGAAGAATCCTTCGATTCTCTCAGAGGTCTTTCCAAGCAGAACGTCAGCCTTGCAACCGCTTTGGCAGTAGCAATGTTCAGCTTGGCAGGTATTCCGCCTCTTGCAGGTTTCTTTGGTAAGTTCCACTTGTTCTTCAGCGGTGCATCCACTGGTCACTACGCTCTCGTGGTATTTGCCGTTCTGAACAACGTGTTGGCTCTCTACTACTACTTGCAGGTCATCAAGAGTGCCTGGGCTGACGAACCGGAAGGAGAACTTACTCCCCTCCGTATGACCAAGCGTCAGATCATCGTCACCTTCCTGCTGACCGCAGCAGTAATCCTCATGGGTGTTCTCCCCCACTTGAGCAACAACATCTTCGCAGGATTCTCTCTGTAGATTTTCCCAAAAGATTCTTGATCAACGGTCCGCTTTTACGCGGGCCGTTTTTCGTACTCATTTGTAACCATATTCAGGAACGAACCCGTCCTTTGTCGCTAGCCAAAATGCTAGATTATGTACGATAAATTTTAACCCTCCATTCAATGGAAATCATATATGAGCACTAAAGAATACCTTGCCGGCGCCAAGATGGCCGGTTCCGTCCAGAAGCTTATGACCCCGGGTCTCGCCGTGGAATTCATCCAGCCCTGGTATACCCCGCTTTCTACCACTCCGTCTACCACCGGTATCGCAGTGGGCGGCATTGGTTCCACCTTTACTGCAACTCCCGCAGGCACCACTCCGGTGATGAACGTAATGCCGGGTGTTCAGGTTCGCACCGAAAAGCCGGAAGACCTTCGCTTCAACAATTTCTTCTTCCGCGAATCCGTCATTAGCGACAAGGCTCAGCTGGTCATTTACAACTTCGCAGCATTCACCACCTACCTGGGCAAGTTCACTCTCGTGGACGCCAAGGGCGCAGCTCTCTTTACCGAAGCTGACCAAAAGAAGGCTGAAGCAAAGCTCAACAAGACTCTTTCTGATAAGGAATTCTTGAAGAACAACATGGCTGCATTCGAACGCTGGCACATCCAGTGGAGCGACCGCACCGCAGCTCTCCTCGCTAAAATGTCTTTGACCAAGCCCGGCGCTAAGGTTGAAGAAGTAAACCGCGCAGTTCTCATCGATTTCTTCGACGGTGTTGTTGGTGAAAAGATTGCTCGTCAGGGCGCATTGACCGCAGCATGGGCAGACGACAAGACTTTCCTCGGCCAGGAAGGTTATGACGCTGCTAAGATGCAGTACACCGCACTCTATCCTGTTAGCGAAACCAAGTACGAAGGCAAGGGCGTTCAGATTACCAAGACCCAGTCCAGCTACGTGACTCCGGGTGACGAACGTCTCTCCAGCCTGCCGGTGAACGCCACCGTATTTACCTTGGAAAACACCACCAAGGAAACCCGCGAAATGACCATCGTCCAGGTTCAGGACAGCCTCTGCGGCTACTACGCTCGCAAGGACCGTCAGGGCGTGCAGGACTCCAGCTTCGTTCTGGTTCCCATGGCCAAGAATCCGAAGGCAGTCAGCTTCAGCATGGAAGCTGCCGACGGTCGTGACGTTCGCGGTATTGAATTCTACAACGAAGAACAGCAGCCCGCTAGCGACTTCAACGGCTGCATGGGTATTTCTGTTGCATGGAACAAGAAGGACAACCTGAACGTTTCCGTGAAGCCCATGTTCTACCAGGACGACGCCGCAGCTACCGTCAAGGCAGCACTCCAGAGCGGTCGCGTCAATAACACTTTCGTGAAGAACGTTTACAGCGGCCGCGAAACCATCGCCGGCGCAATCGCCGTGACCGTAGTTCTCAAGCCGAAGCAGAAGGTTTCCTTCCAGTTCAACATGGTTCTGGACTTCCCGGAAATCAAGCTTGTAAAGCTCACCAGCCAGAAGAAGTACACCGCCTTCTATCCGGAAGCTTACGGCCGCGTCGGCGCCATCCTGGACGAAGCTCTGGCTGCAGACAAGACCATGGACGCACGCCTCAAGGCATTCGAAGCTCTGGTTCCCAAGGCCAAGGTCGCAAAGATCTACAAGGAAGCAAAGAAGCAGGTGGAATTCAAGAGCCTCGCTATCAATACCTTGAGCTTCCTGGCCGAAGCAACCGTATGGGACAAGGAAGACCGCTTCCTGGTTCGCGAATGCGCTGACTATCCGTTCTTCAACTCTCTGGACGTTTACTTCTACGGCAGCTTCAGCCTGCTGGCTTTGATGCCGCGCCTGGACGGTGTTGTGATGAAGCGTTTCGGTGACGCCATCCTCGCCATTAACGAAAACCGTCGTCGTCACCACGAATACGTGAACCTCCCCTTCGCTGATCTTCCGGATCCGAAGCTGGAAGGTCCTCGCGCTGTTCGCGGCGCCGTAATTCATGACCTCGGTAGCCCCTTCGATGCAGAACCGGATGCCTACGACTGGCACAACGTTAAGGAATGGAAGGATCTTGCTCCGAAGTACGTTTTGATGGTTCTCCGTCACTATCACAAGACTAAGGATATGCAGTGCCTCGCTGATTGCAAGGAAGCAGTCTATGCCGCCATGGAATACTTGGAAAAGATGGTCAACGAAGGTGAAAACTTCCCGCTGACCCACGGTACCGACGATACCTTCGACAACCTCAGCTCTCACGGTATTTCCGTTTACTGCGGCTCCCTCTGGATTGCAGGCCTCCGTGCAGCTGCAAAGATTGCAGAACTCCTTGGCGATAAAGAACAGGCTGCCAAGTGGAACGAAAAGTCCGCCCTCGCCAACAAGGAATTCGACGAAGCCCTCTGGGACGAAAATGAAGGTTACTACCACTTCTTCGTTACCCCCATGGAATTGAAGGACGTTAACGTTGAAAAGTATGCCGCCCTCCGTGAAGCCGTGAAGGAATCTATCGAACTTCCGGAATGCCCGAAGGCTGGTGTCAAGGCAATCAACGCTTGGTTGAACGCTGGCGAAATTCCGTCTGACGTTGAACTTTCCAAGATGGAACTCCGTGGCCTCAAGAAGGCATGGCTCACCGCTCAGTGCAAGGAAGCATTCACCGCTTCTTGGGACAAGAAGGTGACCAACGACTGCGACGATGTCTTCGTTGACACACTCCTCGCAGACACTTACCTCCGCATGCTGGACTTGAAGCCGATTTGCGATGCAGCAAAGGCTAAGAAGAACCTCCTGAAGGTCTTCAACACCAACTACAAGGCTAACAGCCCGCTGATCGGTGCCGCAAACCTGGTTCGCAAGGACGGTTCTCCCCTGGATGAATTCAACTTCCAGGCTCACGACGTTTGGATCGGTATTCAGTACAGCGTCATGACCGCTTGCATGATGCACGGCCTCGTGAAGGAAGCTGCCGACCTGGGCGACTCCATGACCCGTAACCTCTACGATGAAGCCAAGGTTCCCTTCGCTGCACCGGAAGGCTTTAACGGTTCTTGCCGCCTGCACGCCGCCGCTCTGGTTTCAGCCTTCGGTCTCAGCCAGGCTGCCGCCGACAAGATGCACAAGGCATTGCTCGCCAAGGGCGCACTCCTTGCTGATTCCCGCATTAGTCCGAAGCTCCCGCGTAACGTGGCTGCCTTCACCAAGGCTTACGGCGCTATCGCCAAGGATGCCAAGGTTGATGCAGAAAAGCTGTTCACTCTGATGCACAGCACTGCGCTGAAGTACACCGCTGGTAAGTACTTCCGTCCTGGCATGGTGTTCGCTTTATTGTATAAGTAAGAGTAAGGCGAATCGTTAAAGGTCACGACGTAAGCTTGTACGGGAAACGGTCCTCGTTTCACTGCGGATTGTTTCCCTTTACAACTTACATCGCTCCCTTAGAACATTTTTTCGCCAATTACTTATACCACCCGTTTTTGCGGATGTTCGCTTTGTTGTATAAGTAGTTTCGGTCCGTGAGGTAAGCTCGCACGAAAACAAGGCCGTTCCGGGTTGTTTTCTTTGCGACTTACCTTCACTCCCCTATACAATTACTTATACATGCCGTTTTTGCGGTTGTTCGCTTTGTTGTATAAGTAAGTTTCGGTCCGTGAGGTAAGCTCGCACGCAAAACGGTCCTCGCTTCGCTGCGGATTGTTCACTTACCGACTTACCTTGCTCCACTACGAACTTATTTATATCGTATTGTGAAAGAACTTCAAGAAGCGTCTGGTTACAGGCGCTTCTTTTTGTTTTGCTTAGTGATTTTCTTGTAGAGGGAGTGCGCGCGTAGACGATTCACACTTAGCATTGCTTATGGTGCATAATACACGAAGTTTACGCCTTCGAATACAATCTTGTCTAATTCAAAGAAAGAACCATCTTGAATAAAGAAACTCAGAAGAGCAATTTCCTTGGAAACTTCATTCCATTCCAACTGGTTGGCCGAGGGCTTCAAGATTTCATCGCCAGGTTTCAATTCAATTTCAGTCCACTTTTCCGCAGCAGGCAAATTCCACATGGCCTTATTATAGGCACCGTCATCCGTAGCAACCGCGTTTTCCAAACCTAAATTCAGATTTCCATTGCTGCGATATGTCACACGAATTGCAGTAAGCCCGCTCATATCAAAAGCCAACGAATCAGTCCCCAGATGGGTACCAAGAATCACCATTCCGGAATCGCCAATGTCGTATTGTGCAGAAAGGAAGTAGCCATGATCAGCAGAGGAATCCTGCACTGCATCAAAGCTCCTACCATCTTCAGGACGGGTCCATTTGCAATCGCCCATGGAAGAAAAATACCAACCGTGATTCGGATAGTACTTGGCCAAATTATTGAGACTATCTCCGTCTTCAAAATCTTCGAAAGTGAAAATTCCCGCACTATCCAATTGAACGGTATCCGGCTCCGAAATTGCAGAAGTCAAAACCGTATCCAGCGTTTCACCTGCATCAAGACTCATTTCGACAATTGCAGAGTCCCCAAGCAGCAAATCAAACTTTCCTGCAGGAACGTGGGCGAAAACAAATGCGCCGTCTCGCCACAAAGCCATATACGGAGTTTCCGCCAACACCATCTGGAGAGAGGCAGCCTCAGCACTGTCCATACGAACAACAACAGATGCAGACGGTTCCAGCACAAGTTCTTTTTGCGTAGAATCAAAGTTATTCCAAGCCATGAGGGCGGAATCACTGCCTGCTATCCCTTCTAGATAACACTCTTCGACGGGGACTTTCACGTATGCGACTCCGGAGTCATCCGTCGTTGCTGATTCCAGTTTGTTCAAAGTTTCCTTGGAATAAAGGTTCACGTGAACATGAGCCAAGGGTTTCTGCCGCGCGTCAGCCACATGCAAGGCAATACCATTAGTCGTTTCACTAGTGGCGCCAGACATATCTGATCCAGAGCCAGAGCAGGCCCAAATCAGCAAGGTCGATATTAATGCCGTTAGCAGTCGTTTCATGACCGAACCTTTTTCATCATGGGGAACATCTGAAAATTTAATTGATAAACACTATCGCATTGTTCAGCCGGCATGGAATTCACCACGTTCACGATGGATTTACGAGCATCCGCCAAAATTCCACGGATTTTTTCAATTTGCGAGGAATCCAACGCCATAGTCAAGGTGCTAATGTCGCGATTTTCCTTGGGAATATTTTCAATAGACTGCCGACCCAATTCCGTCACGGTTTTCTGATATTCACTGATAGACGCGCTGAGCCAGTGATCCTGCGTGCGAACGTGAGCATCCGAAGGAACAATACGACCTTGTTCGTTTCTTTTTGCAAGTCCCAACTGAAGGAGAGCTTCCACCGACGTCACAATTTGCGCTGCAGTAAGCTTTGGAATGCAGGAATTTCCTAGCGACACAGCATCCTGTTCGCCTCTATATTCATAAACATCCAAAGCAGAACGTACCATCGGATAATACCACTGCTGGAAATAGCGGTAGCGTGCCTCATCCAGCATACGGCAACGGGATGGACGCATTTTCTGTAAGGTTTCAAAATGCTTTCGGATTGCATCAGGTGTCTTAGCTTTTCCATAAGCAACCATCTCCTGGAAATACTCCGATTTGCCTTCCTTGAAATTAAAGAATGCAACAAACGTATTTACAGAAGTATCAGACAAGTGGCGTTTCGATCGCAAAATTTTCACGAGAAGGCTTGCATCTATGTCCACAGCTGTTGCAAAAACTCGATAGCTAAAAGTCGGATCAAGAGATTTTTCCAAGTCATAGAAATCCCGCAAAAAAAGCCGGTAATCCAGATAATCATAGATGTTGATTTTATTTCTGGCAAACATATATAGCCTCTACAATATGGATTTCTCTCATAAACATCTACTTTATAACATCCATAAATATAACAAATTTTTACAAAAACGTTGACATTTTTGTCCACACCTTTGTGAGTTTTTTCACCATAGAAGAGCCACACCAATCTATTTTCTAGACAACAAGGAGTGATTATGAATATCGGAAAACTTTTACTCATTTTGGGTGCCACAATTGCCACAGCATCCTTTGCGGCGAAATACGAAGCGGAAGCAGGGACCTTGACCAATGACGCCAAGAAAGTCAGTGACGGCGGGGCTTCCGGCGGAGCCTATGTGGACATGCAATCTGGCAATTTATCCATCAACAACGTCAATGCAGAAAAGACCGGCAAGTACTCTTTAAAGGTTCGTTACAAGGTGGGCGATTACAAGGAAAACCTCCTCAAGGTAAATGGCGCCTCCGCAGGAACTTTGGCTTTCGAAGCCTCCAACAACTGGACAGATTTGTCCACAGTGGTTACACTCAATGCAGGTAACAACACCATCCTCATTGAAAAATACTGGGGATGGGTCAGCGTGGACTACATCGAAGTAAACCCCTACGTATCCGAACCGTTCAAAATCAGTTCAAACCTAGTAACACCCAACGCCACTGAATCCGCCCAGAAGCTTTACACTTTCCTGGTCAACAACTTCGGCAAGAAAACCATTAGCGGTGTAATGACCGGCGACATGGGCAGCTACTCCATGGGCGCAGATTTCAAGACTCACGACGACGTAAAGGAAATTTACAGCAAAGGCGGCAAATATCCTGCGCTTGTCGGCGTAGACTTTCTCTTCGCAAGCGGCCCTAACGCAAACAGTTCTTGGAACCAGGAATACACCAACAAGGCTCTTTCTCTCGCAAGAAACCTCTGGAAACAGGGTGGCATACCCAACTTCACTTGGCATTGGAAAGACCCGCTGGACAAGCAGGATGCCTTCTACATCAAGGGTGCAACCGACGGCACCTACACCGACTTCGACTTTGCAACAGCCTTTAAATCCGGCACCACCGAATGGAACACCGAAAGCGCCGCCTACAAGGGCATCATCGCTGATGTAGACCATATCGCCGATTATTTCCTGGATCTTCAAAAAGACGGTATTGCAGGCATCTTCCGTCCGTTGCACGAAGCAGGCGGCAAATGGTTCTGGTGGAGCATCAATTCCGGAAAACAGTTCGCAGCCCTCTACCGTCTGGTATTCGACCGCATGGTGAAAGTCAAGGGCGTAAAAAACATGATCTGGGTTTACAATCCCATCTCCCCCGCTGTTTATGACTGGGATCCGGGTGCAGACTATTATGACGTTATCGCCATCGACATATACAACAGCGCAAACGATCATTCCAGTTGCTCCAGTGACTTTGACAAGTTCAAGAGTGCTTCCAAGTCATCCAAGATTATCGCCCTTACGGAAAACGGACCCATTCCCGACATCAACAACATGGTGAAGGAAGAAGCCATGTGGAGCTGGTGGATGCCCTGGTACAGCACCTGGGGAAGCACCTTCTCCTCCCAGACATCCAATGCCATGTGGAAGAGCAATCTGAACGACGAACGAGTGATTACTTTGGAAGACATGCCGGGCTGGGCAAGCTACACACCAGTCGTGAACAGCAGCTCCTCCACCCCGGCAACAACAAGCAGTTCGTCAGAGTCCATAGCCTCCAGCAGTTCCTCTGAATCCGCAATTACAAGCAGTTCCTCCAACGAGACCCAGCACCTTGCCAAGACATTTAACTTGAATGTATCTTCTGAGATCACAGGCATTTTCGACATGAACGGTCATTACATGGGTAGCGAATCCGCCCTGACCAAACTGCCCCAAGGACGCTACATCATCCGTTCACGTGCTGCAGGCAAAACAACAAACTCTCTCTACCTAAAGAAATAAAACCAAACTCCCATACCAAACAAAATCACCGGCCTTCGGGTCGGCGATTTTTATAACTCTTTGATACTAAACAAGTTACCGAAAGCAGAACTAGCAATCTCTTTTTTCGCCCAAAACAAAGCATTTATAACACTAAACAAAAGCCCTGCCTTTTACTAAATTATGGCTACTATGAGCTTAAAATTTGAAACCCCGATTACTGAAGTTCCGCTGTTCCACCAGGGTAAGGTACGCGACATGTACGACCTGGGCGACAGTTTCCTGATGGTCGCTTCCGACCGTCTTTCCGCCTTTGACGTGGTCCTCCCCACCCCCATTCCGGGTAAGGGCAAGATCCTGAACCAGCTTTCTCTGTTCTGGTTCAAGCAGCTTGGCATGAAGAACCACCTGATCACCGCCGACGTGAATGAATATCCGGAAGTGCTCAAGAAGCACGCCGACTATCTCCGCGGCCGCTCCATGATCGTGAAGAAGGCTCACCGTCATTCCGTGGAATGCATCGTCCGCGGTTACATCGTGGGTTCTGGTTGGAAGGATTACCAGAAGACCGGTAAGATCTGCGGTCACGTTCTCCCCGAAAATCTTCAGCTCTGCCAGAAGCTGGAACAGCCGCTCTACACTCCCAGCACCAAGCCGGATGTAGGCCACGACGAAAACATCAGCTTCGAACAGACCTTCGACATCGTCGGCGAAAAGGTTGCAACAACCCTGAAGAACATGTCCCTGGACATCTACACCAAGGCTCGCGACTACGCAGCTTCCAAGGGCATCATTCTCGCTGACACCAAGTTCGAATTCGGCGAAATCGATGGCGAAACCATCCTCATCGACGAAGTTCTGACTCCGGACTCCAGCCGCTACTGGCCTGCAGACAAGTACGAAGTAGGCAAGAACCAGGAAAGCTTCGACAAGCAGTACATCCGTGACTGGCTCGAAACTCTCGACTGGGGCAAGTGCTACCCGGGTCCGGAAATTCCGGCAGACGTGGTGAAGAACACTCTCGATAAGTACATCGAAATCTTCGTTCGTCTCACTGGCAAGCAGCCAGAGCTGTAATAGCGTCAGCTACACGCTTTTCGAAAGACTCGCCCTTGCGGCGGGTCTTTTTGCTATGGGGGCGAACTTTGGTGAACTTTTGTTTGCGGTTGCAGGGGCTTTTACGTACATAACCGGAGCTTTTGGCAAATTCTGTACGTAAATCGTTAGTTTGTACACAACGTAAGGCGCGGTGAGGCGGCCTTTTTACGTACATAATCCACGGAGATTCGCAAAAATGTACGTAATCAAACAGGAGCAACTTATTCACGCGAATCCGACAGCGCCAAATCAAAAGGATGCAGAGGCATTTTTACGTACAAAACCACAGCAAATTCAGCATTCTGTACGTAAAGTTACAACAAATGCACCCTCGCAAGGGTCTCCACCTCATGGATAGACAGAGGCATTCTTTTGTTTTCCATAGTGAAAATCAAATTCTCCCCCAAGATGAATCCATTTTTTCCATAGGTACGCAACTTCAAAAGAACATTGCCCACATAGTCTAAGTCATCCATCAAGCCAAAGTGTTCCCATACGATTTCTTTACGGGTCCGCACATTCAAGCAAACGAAATCTGGATGAATGCAAACCCCATTTTTCAACTGGAGGGGAAACTCATAGCGAAAGGGAACTTCAAGACGCTCCAAAACCTCCGCAATGATGACCTCGGATTTTGACCGAACGCGGACATTTTGCGAAGTGTATAATTCTGAGTCTACCTCATTAAAGCTTAGCCCATCGAATTCAACAGCATTCCAGCATTCAGCAAAATATGCGTCGGAAACCACATGAGGTTCTATTAGCGCTTTTCTTTCAGCACTCGCCGCTTCAAAAAATTGAACCAAGCCCATTTCACTGTACCTGCGTTCAAAATTTTTTAGCAAATCCACCTGTTTCAAAATCTGCTTAAAAACTTTTTTGTCGTATGTTTTCTGAGCAAGTTCCTTTGCAAACTCCAAATCGTCCTTAGGGATATAATCACCAGGAGCAACCGTCTTAACATGATAGTATTGAGCAGACCCATTACTTTGCACAATACGCAATGTTCCTGCAGGAGATTTATTTATCAAAGTCCCAAGATGGCTGGCAAATCGAACCAATTCAGCAATTCGTTTTCTAACCATAGGGACGATGCAATCAACAGAAAGTTGAACCTTCGTCATTTTTTCCTTATGTATTCTGATATAGAAAAACGATTTCTGAATCGTTATATTTTTGATGTAAGAAAGCAGGGACAATGTACAAAAAAACGGCTCCCCAAAAGGAGCCGTCCGTAAAAGCGAATAAAGGAACAATCCTTATTTCTTCTTAGTCAGGCGGAAGATGCCCTGCTTGTTGAATTCCGGAGAATCCTTCGGGAAGGGATTCTTGGCTTCCTGACGGAGCACGAAGGTTTCGCCCTCGCCCACTTCCACTTCGGAACCGGACTTTGCAGGAACGCCATCACCGAAGATAACGTCTGCAGCCAGGAGCAATGCTTCCTGGGCATTTTCTTCTGCAGAGGAAATGCAGAGATCCGGCAAGGCAAAGCAAGCCATGCCCAAAGTATAAATCACGTCTCCGTTTTCCACAAAGTTGATCCACGGGTCCATGGGATATTCGCCATCTCCCAGTTCTTCACGGAAACCAGGAACACTCCATGCAGCGCCAGACTGCTGCATATAAACACCGGAAGCGCCGGCGTTCAGCAACTTGAGAATAGCCATGTTCACCTGAGTCACGTCTTCGATGCTCTTGACTTCGCCCAAAAGGAAAAGCAAGGACCTGTGAGCATCGATGGAAGCAAGTTCTTCTGCGGGAACATCCTGATGTTCCTTGAAGATTTCCACCAGGCCATCCACGTGATCCTTACGGACCACATTGAACATCACGCCACAACCAGGAATCACAACGGACTTGGCGTCAGCGGCAATAGTTACAGTTTCAGTAACTGCGATAAGATCAGCAGCACCGACATTCATGGGAAAAGCGAGAATAAATTGAGGCATATTTTTATCCTTCCATAACGGATTTTACTGCGGCGGCTAAGGGAGATTCCTTCGGAGGCTCAGGAATACGGACATGAGGTCTCTTTTCAACCATGGACATCAGGCTCTCCGCACTCAGTTTACGTTCGCTAATGCGGTTCGCATAGCAGGAACGGCTTAACTCCTTCGCAAGAATGTCCTGTTCATACTGGCCCGGCGTCGGGACAAACACACACTTCGCACCAAGGTAAGCCATATCCATCACGGTACTGTACCCGCCTCGGGACACCAGCCATTCGGAATTGCGGACAACGTCTGCAAATTCTGCGTCAGGCAAATGGGTGTAGAACTGAATATTGCCTTCAGTCCAAGAATTTACTCCAGCTGCGGGGCGACCCTGGATAATCACATGATTGCCCGGAATCTTGGCGAAAGCCTGTTTCAGCAAATGTTCAAATCGGCCACGAGCCGGTTCCACACCGGAAACTACAGCTACAAACTTATAGCGCGGTTTCGCACCTTGTTCACCAGCAACATTTCGGCCATCCGCGCAATCAAAATTCATTTTGGAAAAGCGAGACAGCGGACCCACAAACTTCAAAGGCTTCGGGCTGCGAGCCACATGGGACATTCCACCAGCAAGTCCAGGAGCAGCCTCGTAATCCGGCACCCAGATTTCATCAAAGCGCTTCATCACTGCAGCATGCCACATCTGGCCCACAGGTTCAAAAGAGCTCAGCGCCTTCGGGAACGCAATACGACGCTGATGAGTCATGTAAATGGACTTCGCCGCATTTGAGAAAAAACCGAAACGGTTGTCGGACAATATCAAATCATAGTGGAAACGTTTCTGCAATTCTTCGGCAAACTTATGCTCAAAGCGAGCCACCATATTCAAATGCATGCCATTCTTGAAAAGCCACAAGCCCATGTTGTAAGCATTTCTCGGGTACACAATATTGTATGACGGTGCAATACGCTGGCGCAATTCCGGAAAGGCGCCGCGCAACAAGCGGGCGTTAGACTCAACTACGGCCAGTTCCACCTGGGCACCCTGCCGCAAGAATTCCCTCACCACGGGAATGCAGCGGGTAGCGTGTCCCAAGCCCCAGTCCAATGGAGCAACTAGGACTTTCACTTAGCGGCCTCCAACCAGGCTGCAGCCCAGTCGCCATGGTCGCAATCTCGGTCCTTTCCGCCCTGATCCAAAATCAGTTCCAGTTCACGGACGCCGCTAACATCAACGCGAATGGTTTCCTTTTGAGTGGAATACATTCTGTTGCTACGGTAAATATTGTTTCCGTCGCCACGGACAATGAAGTAGGCACCATCGCCACAAGCACTTTCGTCATCCAAGCCAATCACGGCATGGAACGTATCGAAACTGCGAGGCAGCTTATACACAATTCTGGAACTTGCATGGGAACCAATACCATAGCGGAAGGTTTCCTTATCCAAGGTAATCTTGCCATGTTCCACAGTTTCGTTCATCTGCGGCTGTCCCCAGTCCTGAGTGAAGCTGTGAATTTTGGCATCAGACAGCAGCAAGACATTAGGCGCGACCACGAACTCTTCACGCTTCAGCTTCAAGGTATCGTTATCCGGCATGACACATTCAAAGATTCCGCGGTTCATACCCGGCTTGATCTTCGAAGAATCCACCAGCAAGGTATCAGCATCCACGGACATCAGCATGTCATTCTGCAATTCGTCATTCAAATAGAACTTGCAGGGAATAGTTTCCGGGAATCTCTTGTTCAAAACAAACTGATGGTCCGCCATATTGGACACGCTGAAATTCTGTTCGTAGTTGGAAACTCCCTTCTTGGAATTGATCTTGTATATCGCAAGGGGATAACCAAACATCTTAGGTTCAAGGAGAACACGTTCATTCTTGTACTGTCCAAGAATTTCATCCACCTGATCGGTAGTCTTGAAACCAACCACACGGCTCTTACGGTTCAATTCACCATAGCCGTCCTGTCCACGGACCAGATAAATATTTCCATTGGAATACTGCAGCCACTGTGCAAAAGTTTCGGTACTCCAGGCCATGAAAGTTCTTTCGCTAAAGGAACTGTGTCCAGAAGCAAGCATCTGCCAAGGACGAGCATAAATAAAGATGGAATTCTTGGGATAGCCTTCCAAAGCCTTGTCCAGGTAGTCTTCCTCGGCAAGAAGCTTGTTCTTGTAATACAGCATGTTGCTGCGGTAGCTATTGCCATGATAGACCATAAGGCCCACAGCCATGACACAAGCTACCACCATGATAATGTATCCTGCGGCGTCCACCTTCATCTTGGTGGCGAAGGTAAGGGCGTCGTACAAACCGAGAGCCATAATCAAGGCAAACAGCGGCAAGGCCACCAACACATAACGCTGGTTAATATCGATAGTGAAGGTTCCGGAAACATTCAGCAAGATCACAAAAATCTGGGCACAGAAGGTAATGCCAAGGATCAAGCCGCGTAAATATCTTTTCCAGACGATGGCACGGACCAAGAGCCACACCGTTGCCACCAGCAAAATAACCGTAAAGCTGGTGTAGAACGGGTTTTCCATAATGCCGCCAAAGGCACGATCCTGGCCCAGGTTCATCATGATTTCGATATTGGTCTTCAGATTGAACCACATGTTCTCAAGGGAATGGGCTGCATGTTCGCCCCCCTGGAAATCGTAGCCACGGTAGGCAGCCATGGTGTTAATTGAAGGCCAGCTCACAAGGATAACCGCGGCCACGAATGCCGGCAATCGGTAAACCTTTTCGAGGAAATACTTGTAGTAGAAAAGAGCAAAAGGAATAAAGGCAAAAACGGTTTCCTGACGAGTCTGGGCAAAGAATCCCAGCAGAGGAACCGTCAGCAGGAAATGCTTCCAGGTCACCTTGGCTGCCGGCACAAAGGCATACCAGGCCATCAAAGCCGTCAGCAAGAAGATGTAGAGAACTTCAGTGGATGCGGACCTGGCCTGTAGCAAGTAAATGGGCATGCCACCAAGGAATGCAACAGCCGCCAAGGCTGCGCCTTCATTTTTGAACCACTTGGACAAAGCCAGGAAGAAGAACAGCAAGCTGAAAAGGTAGAACGGATAGTTCACCAGCAAGGCGGTATCACGATTCGGTTCCATGAAATTGAACACCAGGGAATAAACAAAGCCAAGGGCCTTTCCCTTGAAGTTGTTCACTTCGGTCTTGCAATCCAGAACACCATCGGACCAGACACCTTCATTACAAACGCCTCCCGAATGCTGGAAATACATTTGCAGGCCCATGGATTCCCAGCTGGTTTCATCACTCAATACTCGATGAGTATTGCTGATGTTAGCAAACATGAATACAGAGAAAATCAGGGCAATGCCTGCAAAAATGCAGAAGCCCTTTCCGCTGGGCAGGAACTTTTTAATGTTCGACGCAATAAACGGAATGTTTACCACAACACCGACAACAAGCAGAATGAATGTCAGGAGGATCGAGTAATAACCCCACTCAATATCCCAGCGACGGGCAAAGGCTACGGAGGAGTTATTGAAAATCAAAAAGGCAAGGAGCAAAATCACCAAGGTGATGCAGGCAAGGCACACATGCTTGCCGCCCAGATTCAACGAAGCTAACCACTTTTTCATGGGTGCAAATTTAGAAAAATGAGGAGCATAGCAAAAAAGGGAAACCCTTACGGGCTTCCCTTTTTGATAATCATTATCACGCCAACCGATTAACGACGATGCTTGTTGTTAAGATCGCGTTCGTGCGGGTTGTGGTGCGGCGGCGGAGGAGGAGGAGCGTAGTTGATACGGAGATCCAAGTGTTCGTTCGGCTTGATTTCGTGAGACAGACGACCACGGTCGTAGATACGCATCTGTTCCGGACGATGCTTGCCGATATAGAGGTCGGCATCCTTGAACGGATGGTCGCAACGGAGGGTGTAGTTCAGAGAGTTGCCATCAACATCGAGGTTGCAGCAGTTGTCGCGGTCGCAGAGACGCTTGTGGAGGTCACGCTTCGGCGGGTAGATGAGGTGAATGGACTTGCTTGCCTGCGGTTCAATTTCGCGCTGGAGGCGGCCCTTTTCATACAGGCGGAACACTTCCGGACGACGGTTGCCAACAGTAAGTTCAGCTTCCTTGAACGGGTGGTCGCAACGAAGAGTGTAGTTCAGGGAACGGCCATCAACATCGAGATTACAGCAGTTTCCACCTTCGCAAAGTCTTTCGTGGAGTTCGCCACGGGGCGGAGGAGGAGGAGGATTATTATCGGCGCGGTGATGAACGCCAGCGAAAGCCATGGTGCTGCAGAAGGAAGCTGCAGCAATCATTGCTCCGTAGAAAGAAAGTTTATTGATCTTCATTTGATCTCCTTTTTGGTACAAACCTTGTCTAAAAATATAAATGTTTTTTTAGACCGCGAGAACTTTTTCGTTCTTACATCCATTTAGACGCCCAACCAAAGGGTTTGGTTGCATGCAATTTAGCTTTTTAGCAATATTTTTTGAAGAAGTCTTCTGCCTGTACCGGTTTGGAGTAGTAATACCCCTGAAGACTCTTGATCTTGTAATCCAAAAGAATCTGCTGCATTTCCTGGGTTTCAATACCCTCAGCGCAGACTTCAGCCTGGAAGGAATTTGCCAATTCAGAAATGAATCGGACTGTATTCTGGTCTGAATGACTCTTTTCGATGTTCATAATGAAGCCACGGTCGATCTTTACCGTGTTCACAGAAATTTCGCGAAGGACTTCGATGGAGCAATAGCCCGTACCGAAATCATCCAAGGCGATCTTAATGCCCTTGTTCCTGAGGACGTGGAAGGTTTCCTTCAGCAAGTTGATATCCAGCAGACGGCAACGTTCAGTAATTTCCAAACAAAGGTTCTCCGGAGGGAAACCCGTTTCGTCAAGAAGCCTAGTGACCACGCTGACGAAGTCCCCATCTTCAAGCTGGGAGTAGGACAAATTCACATTGACAACAAAGTGGGGATACTTTTCCAGCATCTTCTTTGCGTCCAGCATGGCGCGTTTCAAAATCCACTTGCCCAGTTCTGGGAACAGGCTATCCCGTTCCAGGACGTCAACAAATTGAATAGGAGGAACCACGCCGTAAGCATCATTCTTCCAGCGGATCAGGGCTTCAGCGCCCTTCAGCGTCTCGGTCTTGGCATCCACGATAGGCTGGTAGCACAGGAAAAATCCATTGCAATCATCAACGATGCTATTACGGATAACATTGACCTTTTCAATCATGAAGCGATTGTCGTCGGTAAGGCGATCTCTCAAGACGTACAGTTCGCCATGATGAGAATTCTTGGATTCGTAATAGGCATACTTCAGGCAGGAATAAATGGTTTCCACACTGATATCGAAATGTTCCACATTGATTGCGCCGGCATCCAGAGAAAGGACAACGCGATGGCCTTCCACATAGAAGTCTCGGGTGGTACGCTTCTTGATTTCCTTATACAGCAAAATAAAGTCCCCCACCTTGGCCTCGTGGCTGATGATGGCGAACTTGGTGCCGTCCATTCGGTAGACCTTGCCGAAGTTGCCTACTTCCTCGCGAAGGATGTCGGCAACCTTCTGGAGCACACGGTTACCAAAGGTGTAACCGTAAATTTCGTTTGTATGTGAAAAGCCGCTAACGCCCAGCAGCATAATCTGCTGCTCCAGCTTATTCCAGTTATTGGCCTTTACATCGTCAAGAAATCCATACTGGTTGCGAAAATTGGTGATTTCATCAATGTAGCCCTTCACGTCGTTATTACGGAGGGTTCCGCAGAAATATTCAGGCTTACCGTCGGCATCGTAAAGGAGAGTTCCCTGGCAAGAACAGAGAACATAGTCGCCGTCGCAGGTCTTTGCGCGATACTGAATGTCGTGGCTAGGATCTACACCGGTAATGGTGCGCATAATGGAATTGGAATAATAGTCGCGGTCTTCCGGGTGGACATGTTCTCCCCAGACGTATTCCGCGTCCTGGATATACTCATCGGGAAGGCCGAAGAAATCGACAGCGCCCTTCGACCAGCGGGAAACATTGCTCTTCAGTTCGCACACATAGACGTATGCGCCAGCAGACAATGTCGTACAAGCATCAAAAGTCGAATCCAGTCGTTTTTTATCGATACAGCCCATGTCATGAATATATACCTAAAAAACGAACTTATCAATAACCTCGGCAATGCCCCCATGATTATTATCACATTTTGTGATGTATTTCGCACAAGATTTGGCGATTTCCGAGGCATTGGCCATGGCAACACCGATTCCTGCGGCGGAAATCATGGGGCAATCGTTTTCCTCGTCACCACAGGCGATGGTTTCTGACAAAGGAACATTGTAAAAATCGGCCATAAAACGGACCGCATCGCCCTTATTGGTCTTTAAATTGGAAAATTCCAGCATTTCAGGCTTGCTGAATACGTCAAAAAGCTTTCCCTCGGTGGTTTTGCGCATTTCTGCACGAAAATCCAGAAGACTGGAATGGTCCAAGGGGGTAATGACGTTCACCTTGATGGGAGAATTTGCAGAACCATCATCGTTTGGCCTGACGACCACATTGATGGGAGCATTGGGTACCGCAGCCTGAACATTACTTTGTCCAAAGTACTCTCGAATGTCATTTACGATAAGGAAATCCATGCCCATGATGGAGCAGTAATTCTTCAGTTGTTCCGTCTCGTATTCGGAAATCACCAGGTCACCAGCGTAAGTGTGGGCGTGAAAACCATTGCGGTGAGCCTCGTCCATGATGAACTTGGCGTCGTCTACGGAAATGTTTCGGGTAAGGATAGATTCACCTGTACCGCAATCGTAAATGAGCCCGCCGTTGAAACTGACAAGAAAGAATCCCGGCTTGAAAAAGCCGTACTTTTGAGCCAACCTTTTTGCGCTATAAAGAGGGCGACCCGTTGTAATCAGGAACTTGTGACCAGCGGAGAGCATGCGTTCAATGGCAGCCATATCCACATCCAGGATACGCTTGTCATCGGTAAGCAAGGTGCCATCTAAGTCTGAAAAAAGAATCTTCATTATCAGTGAACAGTGATGCGTCGCAGTTTACAGTTGGTCCAGGAAGCTTTCGGCGTCCATGTCATCCAATTCCTTTTGCAAGGAGGCCAGCATGTCGTCGGTAATAGCAGGTTGTGCAGGGGCGGCCACGCGATTTTCCGCAACGATTCCTTCCGCACGTTCTTCGGCACGTTCTTCGGCGCGAAGCTCCGATTCTTCCACAATCTGCCTAATGGCGTTGGCAACTTCTGCCATGCCGCTATCCTGCTTGGCTACGGCGTCCAAGGCTCGGGTAAGGCGCTTTCTCAAGTTTGCAAATTCTTCACGATCCAATTCGGATACTTCACCATGAAAATACATCAGCGGAGTCTTGCAGCGGGCGCAGCAAAACACCATCATATTGGACGGTTCGCCTTCGATCTGAACTTCAAAAGATGAGCCACAATGAGGGCAATCAATATGTAAATCACTCATACGCCCCTAATGTAGAAAAAAACTCATCACTTATTGGTATTATTTGCATCGGCCAACTCGACACAACTCACCGATTATTTTACATTTTCTGCGTAAAGTTTTTTCTTATATACGGATTTTTACGCTATGCTTTGTCAATGGCTTTATCATATGACCAGTATCGACCTTTTTGACGGTCGTTTGTTCCGTGCCGGTGTGGCAGCAATGCTTTCCATTATCATGGTTTTGGCTTTCATGCCCATCTATATTCGCAAGCTCCAGGCCCTGGACGCCACCAGCGATTTTGACAAGGATGGAAAGACCAAGTCTCCCCCGATCATGGGCGGCCTCCTGCTGGTTGTTGTGGTGGAAATCGTTTCCCTCCTGGTTTGCAAGATGAACGGCTACACCATCTCTACCTTGGCAGTGCTGGGCGCATTCTCTGCCGTGGGCGCTATTGATGATATCGCCAAGGTCCGCGCCAAGCGTTTGGTCAAGCTGGGTAAGCTGAAGGCTGCCGAATACATGGACAAGGCCGACGGCATTTCCAGTTCCCTCCGTTTGTTCCTCTATTTCTTGTTTAGCTTGGTGGTGGCCATTTTCTGCTACAAGTTCATACCTGAACTCAAGGGCGATCTGACGGTTCCTTTCTTCCCCCACGACGTTTTCCAGATTCACCTTCCCAACTGGATCTTCGTTGGTTTCATGACCTTTGTGATTGCAGCATCTGCTAACGGAACCAACTTTACCGACGGTCTGGACAGCCTTGTTTCCGTACCTATCATGACCAGCATGATTTTCGTGGGCCTCGTGGCTTATGTTAGCGGAAACTTCATCTTTAGCCAGTACCTGAGCGTTCCGTATCTGCCGGGCTGCGACGAACTGTTCCTTATCGCCATGTCCATTGCTGGCGCATTGCTAGCCTACCTGTGGTTCAACAGTCCTCCGGCAGAAATCTACATGGGCGACGCAGGCTCTGTGGGCTTTGGCGCTGCCATCGGTATCATGTTTATCTTGGTGCAGGCAGGTCTCTTCTACCCCATCGTTTGCATTATCATCATTGCAGAAGCTTGCTCCGTGCTGTTCCAGATTCTGTGGTTCAAGATCACCAAGAAGGCTACCGGAACCGGCCGACGCATTTTCCTTTGCGCACCGTTGCACCATCATTACCAGAAGAAGTGGGAAGGCCAGTTCCCCAGCAAGCCACTGATGAACTCCAAGATTGTGTGGAGAATGCACTTGGTGAGCATCTTTGCGCTGATTGTGAGCATGGTGATTTTCTTCGGGATTAGGTAGCCTTTGAAAAAGGTCCCAAACCACAAAGCTTTATAAGTTTTGCGGGCGGGGCCCCAGCTCGAAGTTGCGAAGGCCGCACGGGCCCCTCCCTGCACCCTCCCCATCCTTGGCCGACGCGCAAGCGGGAGAGAACTTTACTACAGGCAAGTACAGTATAAGTGATAAGTGCTGAGCCTCTGGTTAGTTCCGAGCGTGTGGAAAAAGTCGTGCAAGACAATTAAATTTTATCGTAGGTTTGTTATGCTTAGTGAAGATATGATTCAGATTTTGAAGGATGCAGGGCAGGATGATTTGCTGGCCCATTTGGAAGGTTTGAGTGGAGACGCTCGCGCTCGTTTGGAACGTGACATCATGAGTCAGGACTGGAAGGAACTGAAGGCTCTCCACGCAGAAAAGTCTGCAGCAAACTTGAGCGACAATGTCTCTTCCGACTTGAAGCCCATGCCCTTCAAGATTGCATCCGACGATCTTCGCTACGACTTCTGGAAGGAAACCGGTGAAATCCTTTTGGGCAAGGGCCAGGTGGCCGCTTTCCTCGTTGCCGGCGGACAAGGTTCCCGTCTGGGCTTCGAAGGTCCCAAGGGAATGTTCGACATCGGTCTCCCCAGCCACAAGAGTTTGTTCCAGTTGCAGGCAGAACGTTTGCAGAACCTGGGCGCACAGGTTGGCCACGCCATTCCCTGGTGCATCATGACCAGCCCGCTGAACCACGAAGCTACAGTCAACTTCTTTATCGAAAACAACTTCTTCGGTATGGACCGCCAGAATGTCCGTTTCTTTGAACAGGGCACCATCTGCGCTCTCACTCCCGATGGAAAGGCTGTTCTCGATGGTGAAGACCATTTGGCCCTGGTTCCAGATGGAAACGGCGGTTGCTTTAGAGCTTTGGCCCAGAGCGGTTCTCTCGCTTGGCTTATTGAACGTGGCGTGCGCTACGTGTTCCTTTACAGCGTAGATAACGCCCTCTGCCGCGTCTGCGATCCGGCCTTCATCGGGGCACTTGCCAGCGAAGGTTTCAGCATGAGTGCCTCTAAGGTGGTGCATAAGGCTAATGCCAACGAAAAGGTGGGCATCTTCGCCTTCCAGAATCGTAAGCCTGGTGTTGTGGAATACAGCGACCTTCCGGAAGAATACCGCGACATGACCAACCCCGACGGAAGCCTTACTTTCGACGGCGGCAACATTGCGATTCATCTGTTCAAGATCGAAGGTCTGCGCAAGCTGCAGACCAGCAAGCTTCCGTGGCACACCGCCCGCAAGACTGTTTGCGGCATTGAAAAGTGCTGGAAGTTTGAACAGTTCCTGTTTGACGCATTCCCGCAGTTGGGTTCCATGATGCCTTTCGGCGTCGTACGTGAAGAAGAATTCAGCCCGGTGAAGAATGCTGAAGGCAACGACAGCCCGAAGACTGCACGTAACATGATCGGTCAGCTCCACAAGGAATGGCTGAAGAAGGCCAACGTGGAAGTGAACCCCAACAAGCTTTACGAAGTCTCCCCCACCTTGAGCTACGCCGGCGAAAACCTGAACCGTCGTACCTTTGAACGCGAACTGGGCAAGAGCATTCTGGAGTTTGATCCCTAACAGGTTCGAGGTTCCAGGCTCGAGGCACGAGGCTACAGACGTTTCGCGAAAAATCGTGGCAGCAGATGAAATCCGTTTTCTTAAAAATACTTTTCTTCATACTGTTACGATTGCCAAACTTCGTTTTCGCGTTCATTTTCTTTTTAGCGTATCCCATCTATAAGCATTTGCATCGGGAACGGGCCTACGGCCGCGTTGTAAAACATTTGGAAAACGCAAAGTCATACTGCGACGGAATTGGCGCAGAGTTTAGCGAATGTTTCGCCGACGATATGTTCAAGGGAATCTACTGGAATGCCATCGATTCCTACCGCGGCCTGGCAAGAATGAAAAGCGTCACCGACCGCATCGTTTTTGAAAACGAGGAAATCATTCGGGATGCTATTGCACAGGGTCCCATCGCCGCCATCAGTATCCACCAAGGTTCCTTTGAATTGTTGCACCGCAGCCTCTGCCGCTACAGCAACAACGTACATCTTGTAACAGACACATTAGGCAACGGATCTCTTCGTAAAGTAATTCAGGAACTGCGCAGCGACCCCCATCTTACAGAATACAGTCCAGATGAATCCCGGGCTCTGATTCGCAACCTATTCAAAGTTAAGAAAGTAATGGATGGCGAACCAGTCAGTGGAAACGGCATCTTGGCCATGGTCTTTGATCAAGGCAAGCACACCAAGGGCAACAAGGTCAAGCTCTTTGGACAAGATTCCACGCTGTATTTAAGATTGCCGGAATTGGTGAACCAAATGGGCGCAGGCATTGTCACCTTCCGCACATTTACTGAAGGTGGATTGCGCGGAAAGATTGTCATCCGTTTTGAAAAATATTATCCACCCAAATACGACGCTACTATAAGCGACGCCCACAAAAATAGCGACGCCCCCTTGGTAGAGAGCATCGCTAAAGAAGTGGAAACCTGGATCGCCGAGAATCCCGCTCAATGGAGCTGGAACTACCACGGCAATTTCAAGGCCTAGTTTACCTTCACATTGAAGTATTCGATTTCCGGGTGGCTGATGTAGAGGCCGCTGACAGATGCCTGCGGGTACATAGCGCCGTTTTCAGTGAGGCTGATGCCTACGCTGTCGAAATCGATGAGCTTTGCCACGTTGAAGATTTCCTTGATGTTGGGAAGCACCGGATAGCCCACAGCCGGACGGATACCCTTCCAGTTGCTGTTGGCAGCCAGCTGCTGGCTCAGATATTCCGCACCTGCTTCTGCAAGGCGGTCTGCCACAGTCTGCATCAAGAGAACATCGTAGTCGCTGCCACCCTGTTCAGCCTTCAACTTTTCAAGGCGCTTCACGAAGGCGTCGCTGACGGTAACGGCGAAGGCACCCACGATGTCGCGGAAGACCTTGTCGCAAACCACAGAAGCGTAAACGCTATCAGTCTTTGCATCGGCGGGAGCCACATAGTCACAGAGGGCAAGGCAAGTACCTTCCGGATTCTGCTGACGGGCGGTGGAGACTTCCACGATGTCGTCAGCGGTGCCGGTGCGGCCCGTGTTGAAAAGGACCGTGGACTCGGTACCTGCAGCAGGATAGAAAGCCTGTACGGCGCGGAGGCTGTATTCCGGCTTGTTGAGATCGGCAAGCAACTTTTCAGCGTCGGCGCGGAGTTTCTGGCCTTCGTCGCAATCAGCCTTCACCTTCCAAGTGAAGAAGAAGTATTCCCAGCTGATGAGCGGGATAACTTTTTCCAAAGCAATGGGCGGCAGCTTGCTTTCGCCGAAGAAGGGCGGCTGCACCGGACTATACTTGGACCAGTCGCAAGCAAAGCGGCGTTCCACAGGGGTCTTTTCTGCGGCGGCCATGGCGACCGCCTTTGCGGCAACCTTGCCAGATTGTTCGTCGCGAATTCTCTGCTGTTCCTTGCGGTTTTCTTCGATGGTGGCTTCGCGGGTAGCGGGATCCAAAAGCTTTGCGGCAAGGCCCGGGTTGCTGGCGGCATCACGGACATGAAACACAGGGCCATCATAGCAAGGAGCAATCTTCACTGCAGTGTGGGTGGGAGAAGTGGTTGCGCCGCCCACGATAATAGGAATGCGAAGACCAGCTTCCTGCATGCACTTGGCCACAGTACACATTTCTTCCAGAGACGGAGTAATGAGGCCAGAGAGGCTCAAAATGTCGGCCTTATGTTCGATGGCGGCCTTCACGATTACATCTTCAGTAACCATCACGCCAAGGTCCACCATTTCAAAGCCGTTACAAGCCATGATCACGGAAACGATATTCTTACCGATATCGTGAACGTCACCCTTAACGGTGGCAATCACAATCTTACCGCGGGATGCTGCACCACCTTCGGACTTACCGGCTTCAATGTAGGGCTGCAAAATTTCCACAGCCTTCTTCATGGTACGAGCAGTCTTCACCACCTGCGGGAGGAACATTTCACCAGCACCAAAGCGGCGGCCCACTTCATTCATGCCATCCATCAGCGGGCCAGAAATAATATTCACCGGACTATCGCCACGGTTAATCAATTCCATCAAATCCGGCTGGAGGGTATTGGAAGTTCCCTTCAAAAGAGCTTCCTGCAAACGCTGTTCCGGAGTGGTCTGAACAGCAGCGGCACCTGTGTCTGCACTATCGGAACCACTAGAGCCTGCGCCAACGCTTACAGCAAAAATTGCCTTGGGATCATACTTAGCGCCAGTTTCCTTAGCCTTGGCAGCAGCAGCGTTCATGCGGCTGGCGATTTCAATCAGTTCTTCGCTGGCTTCCGGATGAGTGTTCAGCAACACTTCGGTAATGGCCATGCGCAGTTCCATAGGAATGCTCTTGTAAGCCACTTCCGCAGCAGGATTCATGATGGCCATGCCCATGCCGTTGGGAGTTGCCAAATGCAACATGGTAGAGTGCATAGCTTCGCGGAGGTAGTTGTTTCCGCGGAATGCAAAGCTCAAGTTAGAAAGACCGCCAGAAATGCGAACACCCGGCAGGTTATCGATAATCCAGCGGCAGGCACGGATAAAGTCATGGGCGTAGGCGTTGTGTTCCGCCATGCCGGTAGCCACCGTCAAAACGTTGGGGTCGAAAATAATATCAGAAGGATCGAAGCCGCACTTCTCGGTAATCAACTTGTAGGCACGAGAAGCAATATTCACGCGGCGGTCATAATTGGTGGCCTGACCTTCTTCGTCAAAGAGCATCACGATGACAGCAGCGCCCAAACGCTTCACGGTCATGGCATGCTCGATGAAAGTTTCCTCACCCATCTTCAAAGAGATGGAGTTCACAATGCACTTACCCTGGGCGCACTTCAAACCTTCTTCAATAACCTCGAAGCGGGAGCTATCCACCATAATGGGCACGCGGCTAATAGCCGGATCGGAAGCCAACAAGTTGAGGAAAGTTCGCATTTCCTGCTTGGCATCCAGGAGACCGTCGTCCATGTTCACGTCGATGACCTGGGCACCGTCTTCCACCTGCTTGCGGGCAATGTCCAAAGCTTCATCGTAATTCTTTTCGTTGATGAGGCGGAGGAACTTCTTGGAACCTGCCACATTGCAGCGTTCGCCCACCTTCACGAAATCTTCGGCGTTGCAGTTGTCGGCACCATTGCTAGGGCGGACCTGGTTTACGAACAGCGGTTCCAAACCGGAAAGGCGAAGCAGCGGAGAAGTGGCGAAAGCGGGAGCGGGCTTACGGCGTTCATAATCCGCCGGCAGAGCGTCCAACATCTTGCGCATGGCAGCGATATGTTCCGGAGTAGTACCGCAGCAACCACCGATCATATTCACCAGGTGTTCGTCCATGTAGGGCTGCAATTTCTTCACCATGTCTTCGGGAGTATCATCGTAACCACCGAACTGGTTCGGGAGACCTGCGTTAGGATGGCAGCTAATAAAGCAAGGAGCCACCTTACCCATGCGGCGGAGGTAAGGCACCATACCGTCGGCACCGAGGCCGCAGTTGAGGCCGATGGACAGCGGCTTCACATGCATGACGCTGATGGCGAATGCTTCCACGGTCTGACCAGAAAGGGTACGGCCAGAGGCGTCGCTCACCGTCATGGAGAACATGACTTCCAAGGGGCGGTCGGTCTTTTCCTTCACCTTCATGTAGGCGCTGGCAGCGGCCTTGGCATTCAGCGTATCAAAAATCGTTTCGATGAGGATGGCGTCCACACCTTCTTCCACCAACACCTGAATCTGTTCCAGGTAGGCATCTTCCAATTCATCAAAAGTAATGCTACGGCTGGCAGGATCGTTCACGTCCTCACTCATGGAGAGCATCTTGCTGGTGGGGCCCACATCACCCAAGATGTACACCTTGCGGCCATACTTTTCCATGGCTTCGGCAGCAGCCTGCTTGGCGATGGCCACGGAGGCGCGGTTCATTTCGGCGATGCGGTGTTCCTGATGGTATTCGTGCTGGCTCACGCGCTGGCTGGAGAAGGTATTGGTTGTCAAGCAATCCACACCGGCGTCCACATAGCGGCGCTGGATATCCAGAATCACATCTCTGCGTTCAATGGAGAGCATGTCATTGTTGGCACCCTTGATACCATAGGTCTGGATCACGGAACCCATACCGCCGTCAAGGAGCAACATCTTACTTTCAAAAGCTTCGCGTAAAGTCATTTTAGGCCTTTATACTTCGCACATCCAAACGTCAGCAAATTTATCGAACCGCCGGCGCTAGTCTATGCACTTATGCATTTTTATGCATATATAGAAAATATACTCTCCCCTTTCAAGAGTAGCAAAACAGCCAAAACAGCCTAAAAAGGGCATTTTTTGTACCTTGCACCATCTTGCGCGCAAGATTTCCCTCTGCAAAAAAAGGACGCACTTTTCTGCACAAAAAATATGCTCCCCAAAAGAAGTGGTTGTACCATCATGCACAAAAAATACACCGTCTGAAAAAAGAAGGTGGGCTATTCCGCGCAAAAAATACACCATCTGAAAAAAGCGGGCGGGTTATTCCGCGCAAAAAATACACCATCTGAAAAAAGCGGGCGGGCTATTCTGCGCGTAAAATTCACCGTCTGAAAAAAGCGGGTGGGCTATTCCGCGCATAAAATTCACCATCAGAAAAAAGAAGGTGGCCAATTCTGCGCGTAAAATTCACCATCTGAAAAAAGCGGGCGGGCTATTCCGCGCAAAAGATTCACCTCCTAAAAGACGAGGATGCACAATCTTACGCAAAAAAATATGACCCCCGAAAGAAGAGGATGCACCATCTTACGCAAAAAATATGACCCCTGAAAGACAAGGATGCACAATCTTACGCAAAAAATATGACCCCTGAAAGACAAGGATGCACCATCTTACGCAAAAAATATGACCCCTAAAAGACGAGGATGCACCATCTTACGCAAAAAATATGACCCCCGAAAGAAGAGGATGCACCATCATGCACGCAAGATTGCACGCCCAGCAAAAAAGGAGGCCCATCGCAAATTTACGATGAGCCAACCTCTTTTTTTTACTTCACAGTCACTTTATAGGCACGACTTACGGCACCTACAGCCTGCAATACATAAGTTCCCTGGCGGAAGCCCACAGATTTCATACCGGCTTCAAAGTTGTCACCAACCACATCGATGCGCTTCATAAACTTTCCGTTCATGTCAAACACATTGTAGGATTGTTTTCCATGGGCAACGCCCACAACCTTGGAAAGAATGGCATCCTCACAATTGGTACTCCAAGAACCATCCGGACACCAATCGGGGCAATCGTCCTCACCTGTTGGGCATGCTTCTGGCCCTGGTTCTGAAATTTGCAAGTAATCAATATCAAACCAGTCACCAGTTACGGTAAGGCGCAGGATATGTTCCCCTTCGGTCAATTTTACGGTAGACTCAACTTTATCAAAGTCACCAAAATCTTCAAAGCCTCCTTCTTGTCGAGGGACCGTGATTTTTTCAGTAATGTCTTCACCATCTACGGACAATTTAAAACTTGCAGTTCCATTATCTGAAACTACAGCGGCAAACAGATTGTATTCACCACTCTTAGCAACATTCACTGTGTATTCCAACCATTCATCAGCTTGATTGTAGCCAACGACAACACCAGAGGCCTTCTTGTAAAGATCAACCCCAGTATCCTTGCGGTAATCGCTATCGCCATGGTTCTGAGAATCCTTATCATAGTAGGAATCATTTCCCTTGCCCACGCCAGGAATATCGAAATCTTCAGCCTCAATCTTGCCGGGAACAGCAAAAGCTTTACCCTTGAATGGTTTCTGAGGAACCGGTTCCACAGGGGCTCGGTTAATAGCCTTCAACATCTGTTCCGCATAACGCTTACCCAAAGTCACATAGGCGTCGTGGCTAAAGTGGTAACGGTCTACCCCATTGCCTCCCAAACCTTCTGAGGATGCAAAATAGGTGTTGTCCATGGAATTGGGCAACTCGGAAACTCGCTTAGAATAACAGCAACCTTCACGGAGCAATTCCCCAGCCACGAAAGGAACGGAGTCGGAACTCATGCCCAAGGCAGAAAGAAAATCATCGCGGGTCTTCTTCACAATTTTCGGCCAGTCAGGATAACCGCCATCGGTTTCGCCCTGGTGGAAAATAATGCCCTTGATAACGCCAACTTCCTGGGCCTTCTTGGCAATATCAATAATAGCCTTGGGAACGTTTCCGCTGGGTTCATATTCCTTGGCGTAGTTCACTAGCCAGCTTTCGGCTGTAGAAAGATAACTGGAATACTGATCCTTGTCGAACAACTTAATACTTGCACCACCTACAGCCACAGGCACAATACCGATGGTCACATCGGGCATGCTGTCCGCCATGGTGCGACCAAACCAGTCCGCTACAGAAATAGTGTTGCCACAGTTGAACAACGAAGGCACTGCAGGATAAACTTCGCCCAAGGTGTTACGGCCCTTGCCGCTGCACTTCTGAGAAGCAAAAATCTTGAAACGGGGATTTTCCACTTTGTCGGCGTTCTGAGCTTCGGCAGTGCCACCCATATTGGACTGACCATAGGCAAGATAAATGTGGAAATTAGGATCCGGCGCAGCATTTGCAACGCCTGCGAAACAGGCCGCAGCGGCCATCGAAAGAAAAAGCTTTTTCATGACATCTCCATACGTACGTACCATAAAAATACCCTATGGCAATAAAAACATACCTCCCAAACAAAAAATGCCATGGACGTATTGTCCACGGCATTCAAGGTCTGTGTCTATGATTTCTAGTAGCTCAAGCCAAATCCGTAGGGATAAAGTCCTTTCTTGCCGTCACCATCATTAATGGGAATCTGCTTAGCATTCTTGGGCCAAGTGTGGGGCAACTTACCAGAAGGCATTACGTTACCAAAGAGAACGTCGGCAACACCTGCGCCTTCACTGCCCGGAAGCCAGGCGGCCACAAAGGCGTCAGACAAGTTAATCAGATTTGTAATGGGCAGCGGACGTCCAGAAACGAGAACCAGGACAACCTTCTTACCAGCATCCTTCCAAGCCTTCATCTGTTCTTCATAAGCCTTGGTGTTTTCAAAATGGGTCATATGGGAACGTTCCGTGGTAAACAACTTGTTGTCAAAATCCTTTTCACGGAAATCGCCGAACCATTCAGCATAAGGAGTTTCACCGATTACAAAGATCACGGTACCAGCACTGTCCAGATTTTCGGTACGAGCGCCAACGGCAACTTGATCGATACCGCCCTGAATGGAAGTTGCACCCGGAACTTCACCGCGGGTACCCTGCCAACCCAGAGTCCATGCGCCGCACTGAAGGCCAGTATTATCGGCATGAGATCCAGTCACAAAAACAGGAGCCGCCTTGGACAAGGGAAGAACAGACTCATTCTTCAAAAGGACCAAGCTCTTTTGCACAGCTTCGCGGGCAAGGGATCGATGAGCTGCACTACCGATATTTTCTGCGACACCCACATACTTGGCGGGGCCCATGGAATTTTCAAATCGACCCGCACGAATTTTCACTCGAAGAATGCGGCGGGTAGCGTCCTTGACTCGTTCTTCGGAAACCTTTTTCTTTTCAACCAAGGTCTTTAAGGATTCCATGAAAGCTTCTGCAGAAGAAGGCACCATGGCCAAGTCAATACCTGCGTTAATGGCACGACGGACAGCTTCTTCGCTAGAGATGTTGGTCTTTTTTCCGGAGTAGTCACCTGCGTTACCCGGAGTTGTGGAATGCTGAATGCCTTCCCAGTCCGCAATTACAAAACCGTCAAAGCCAAGTTCTGTTTTCAGCCAGCCGGTGAGGCGCAAGGAGTCCACATGCTGATGGACACCGCGGATGGTATTGAAGCTGGCCATCACACTTTGGGCACCCTGTTCTACAGCAGCAACGTAGGGCGGCAAATGAAGTTCACGAATCTTCTTGTCGTTCACTTTCACATCCCCACGGTCCCAACCCTTGTCGGTTCCGCCATCGCCAATAAAGTGTTTGATGGTTCCCACCACGCGCCATTCTGCGTCAAAATGGTCCCCCTGCATACCGCGAAGGAATGCGGAGCCCAAGTCAATAGCAAGTTCCGGCTTTTCTCCAAAGCCTTCGTAAGTACGTCCCCAACGTTCATCCTGAGGAACGCTCAAGGCAGGCGCGAAATTGTAATCAATGTGGGCAGCCCACATTTCTTCGGCAACAGCCTTACCAATACGGCGAACAAGAGCGGAATCTCGAGTTGCACCGAGGCCAATGTTATGAGGATAAACCGTAGCATTGATAACATCAGCAACACCATGAACGTTATCCTTACCATAGCTCACAGGAATTTTCTGAGCCCAGGCGTTCTTGTAGAATTCTGCAGCATAGGCACCACCACCCTGCAAGGCAGAACCGCAAATGCTGTTACCGCATTTTACATTTGGAACCATGGCCTGGGTCATCTGGGCAATCATGTCATCGATGGTCATGCCAGACATCAAAGAGTCAATCTGGTCTTCGATGGGATCGCGCTTCAAAATAATCTTGGCCGGGTTCTTGGGATCGACGACAGCGGCCACAGACAAAGTTTCCGGCAAGAAACCGGTCTTGCGGACAATCAAAACCTGAGGATCGGCAACCTTGTCCTTGATAGTGAACTTACCCTTAGCATTGGAAAGGGTTCGAGCATCGGGTAAAAGGTTCGGCAAGGTCTTAATGCTAACCACAGCATCCTTAATGGGTGCGCCAGATTCATTAAATACAGAACCCTGAACAGCAGCGTTGGCCATAGAGGCCAAAAACAAAGTAACAGCAGCGGAAAGGAGACGTTTTTTCTTCATACTACAAATTTAAGCAAAAACGTGTAGGATTTCATAAAAAATGCACCTAATCCAGTGTACAATTGAAAACAAAGGATTTGACAGACCTCATTTTTGGGTATATTGTATAAAAAGGTGTAATTATGGGATGTTTGAAGAATTGGGTATTTGGCGGATTAGTGTTCGCTCTTTGCGGCACGTCCTTTGCAGACATAGTCTATCAGGGAAAGCGAGTTCAGGCTTGGCCCGACGAAGCCATCACAAAGTTCGACAACTCGCGAGGCGCCTGGAAAAATTCAGGGACGACAAGCGTGATGTTTGCTCCACCAATGGAAAAAAGCCACTACTCCTCCCCCAAGGGGAAAATCTACGGTCTCACCCTGCTGGTAGACTTTTCAGATCAAACAGCACCTGTCACCAAGGAAGAAATTTCCGACTGGCTGAACAAGGAAGGTTTCAATCGTGACGGTTGTAACGGTTCGGTCCGTGATTACTATCTGGATGTCTCCAATGGCCAACTGGATTTTACCAACGAAGTCTTCGGCTGGTACCGAGCCAAGTATCCAAAGTCTTATTACGAAGGGCTGGAAGGTTATTCCGGTTCCGATGTTTTGGTCAAAGAAATTTTTGAATACTTCGATTCCCTGGTGGATTACTCCCGCTACGACAACGACAAAGACGGCATTACTGAAGCCATCAATATCGTGTACGCGGGTCCCGGTCTAACATGGGGGCAGGGACTTTGGCCTCACGCCGGCTGGTCCAATGAAACTCGCGATGGAGTCAAACTTCAGAAGCACCAGATGACGGACATGCCGGGCAAATTTTCCATCTATGTTTTCATTCATGAAAATGGACACATGGTTTTTGGTTGGCCCGACCTTTACTGGTACGGCGACTACTGCACCATGGGAAACCGCGCAAACGACTTGAATCCGATTGCAATCAACGATTTCTACCGCGCAGACCAAGGCTGGATTCCCTTTGTAGATGTAACAGCAGAAGACATCGGCAAGGTTTCTACAACTGCAGGGGAACAATGTTACCGCTTCAAGAACCCCGCCCGCCCCGACAAGGAAGGCTTAGTCTGGTCCTACGTGAAAAACGATGGACGAAACAAATCGCTGAAAGGCAGCGGCATTCTGATGCAGCATTACGACTTCTCCATCGAAGGGAATTCTGCGGCAAATAAACTAGGACTGCGAATTGTACACGCAGATTCCAAGGGTAAGAACAGCGATCCCGAAAACGACCAGTGGCCCTCACCAGGAAGCCGTGCGGGAGCATTCTTCAGCGGGAGTTATAACGTATTTTCTGACGCGATGTATCCGGCAATCCGCTGGTACAGCGGCGCAGAAACTGGGCTGAAATTCACGGACGTCAGTGTTAGCGGAAACAGCCTCAGTTTCTGCCTCGGTGGCGATTGCACCGATTACAATGCAGAACCTTTCGTAGAAACCGAAATTACCCTCGCCACCGAATTGCCCATCAGCGACAGCTACGCCCCTGTGACCGTCGATTTGCAGGGAGCAAAGGTCGCCGAAGCACTCGGTATCGCACAAAACGAAATTGCAACCAAGACTAGTTTCTACGCCGTTGAACCCGATGGTTACCTGAACAGCGAAACCACCGGCGAAGGCACCGGCCACTGGTTTGATACCAAGGGCGCCGTTGCCCAGTGGAATACAAACGGCCCCAGTATCGTATTCTCCAACGTGAATCTCAACACCATGACTACCAAGGTGGGGCACATGCCTAACCTGGTAAAGCCGGGTGACACCTTCACCATCAAGCAGGCTGTTGTCTACAAAAACAAACAGGTGACATTCACAATTACCATAAAAATTCCCGTCGAAGAAACCGGCAGCGATTCTGGCGAAAATTCTGGCAAGGATTCCACGGTTGTTTCAGACTCCAGCACCACGGCCATCGCCCAGCTGCGTCAAATTCCCCTGGACTTGTCCGCAACCGCAATCCAGTACTTCGACATGAACGGAAACGCCCTAAAGGCTTCCCCCAAGCAGGCAGGCGTCTACCTAATGCGTGAAATGAAAAACGGAAAGGCAATCCGCCAATCCGTTATTCGAGTCAAGTAGTTTTTACTTCTTGATGGCCGCCAAGAAATCCTTCAGGCGGTCATCCTTGGGATGCTCAAAGATTTCCTCAGGAGTTCCCTGTTCCTTAATGACGCCATCGGCAAAGAACAACACGCGGTTAGCCACTTCACGGGCAAAGCCCATTTCGTGGGTCACCACCAGCATGGTCATGCCAGACTGTGCAAGGTCCTTCATAATCTTCAGGACTTCGCCCACCATTTCAGGATCCAAGGCGCTGGTAGGTTCATCAAACAAGATGGCTTCGGGATTCATGGCGGTAGCGCGGGCGATGGCCACACGCTGTTGCTGACCACCAGAAAGCTGCGCCGGGTAATGGTCCGCACGATCAGCCAAGCCCACACGTTCCAAAAGTTCCTTGGCTCGCTTTTCACCTTCAGCCTTAGTCATCATGCCCAGTTTCACAGGAGCGAACATGATATTTTCCAAGGCAGTCATGTTCTTGAACAAGTTAAACTGCTGGAACACCATGCCAACGCGGGCTCGAATAGAAGGCTTAGAAACCTTCTTGTCAAGAATGCTCTTGCCGTCCAGCAGAATATCGCCGCTGGTGGGCTTTTCCAGCAAATTCAACTGGCGCAAGAAAGTAGACTTACCGCAACCGGAAGGTCCGATAATAGCCACCACGTCACCCTTGTGGAATTCCACATTGATGTTCTTCAAAATCTGCTTGTCGCCATAGGACTTGCAGAGGTTCTTCACTTCAATCATTACTTGCTTTTCACTCATGACATCCTCCTTAGCGTTCGTTCTTCTTCAGTCTCTTTTCAAGACGGGCAACGCAAGCAGAAAGACCTGCCACGATGATGAAGTAAACCACAGCCACAGACAACAGCGGGAACATGGCTTCGTAAGTAAGGCTTCGAATAATGTCGCCACCGCGAGTCAAATCAGTAAGGCCGATGTAGCCGCAAATAGAAGTTTCCTTGATGAGGGAAATAAATTCGTTGGTCAAAGCCGGCAAGGAATTCTTGAATGCCTGGGGATAAACCACGTGAATCATCACCGTCTTGAACTTCAAGCCAAGACTGCGGCCTGCTTCAATCTGACCCGGATCCACAGCCTTGATACCGCCGCGGATAATTTCAGAAACGTAAGCGCCGGAGTTGATACCGAAGGCAATCACAGCCACCAGCAGTTTGTTGATATTCACGGAAGAGAATACGATGTAGTAGATGATCAACAGCTGCACCATCATAGGAGTGCCGCGGATGATGGCGAGATATGCCTTGCAGAACCAATTGGCAATCTTGTACTTGCCGTTAAATTCGTGGTTCACGCGAACCATGGCCACCAGGAAGCCAATCAAAATACCAAGAATTGCGGCACAGAAGGCAATAATCAAAGTGTTACGGAGACCTTCGGCAATGTACTTCCAGCGGTTATCCTTGATGAAGTTCTTGTGGAACTTGTCACCGAAGCTTTCCTGAGTCGCATCCAGTTCACCTGTGCGAACAAGAATCACCACCTTGTTGTCCACCAGCTTGTCGGTGAAGTTAATGGACTTCTTGCGTTCTTCAGTAACGGTAAAGCCAGAGAGACCAAGATCAGCCTTGCCGGAACTTACAGCGTTAATGACGGCGTCGAATTCAATATCCTGAATTTCCAACACGCGACCCATCTTGTCGGCCAAGTAGTAGGCCAGTTCGATTTCAAGGCCGACAATATTTTCACCTTCATGGTATTCGTAGGGCGGGAACTGGGCGTTAGTAGCCAGCACCAAATGTTCACCTTCCTTCACCTTCTGGGCATAATGGAATTCGCCGGTTCCGTTGATGTAAGTATTCATCAAGGAATCGAAAATGCCATTTTCGCGCATTTCCTTCAAAGCCAGATTGAAGGTATCCAAGAGACCAGTACGTTCCTTGGCAATGACGCCAGCGTAGGTTTCTTCCACAAAGGCTTCTTCCAAAATGCGAAGTGTGGGATTCTGCTTTACGAAGTAAATTGCCGGCTGGTCATCCAGAAGGACGGCGTCAATCTTGCCCTGTTTCAAAGCCTGAACGGCATCGGCCAACTTGGTGTAACGTTCCACCTGAATCTTGGCAGTATCGCCACCGTATTCAGAAGCATAGATGTCGGCGGTGTTACCAATCTGGACGCCCACCTTCTTATGACCAAGATCGCTAACAGCAAAAACCTTATTGTCCAGGTCGCTGGGCTTGATGTCACTACGGACCATGACCACGACCTTGTTGTCCACCAGCTTGTCAGTAAAGTTAATGGACTTTTTGCGTTCTTCAGTAACGGTAAAGCCAGAGAGACCAAGATCAGCCTTGCCGGAACTTACAGCGTTAATGACGGCGTCGAATTCAATATCCTGAATTTCCAACACGCGACCCATCTTGTCGGCCAAGTAGTAGGCCAGTTCGATTTCAAGGCCGACAATATTTTCACCTTCATGGTATTCGTAGGGCGGGAACTGGGCGTTAGTAGCCAGCACCAAATGTTCACCTTCCTTCACCTTCTGGGCATAATGGAATTCGCCGGTTCCGTTGATGTAAGTATTCATCAAGGAATCGAAAATGCCATTTTCGCGCATTTCCTTCAAAGCCAGATTGAAGGTATCCAAGAGACCAGTACGTTCCTTGGCAATGACGCCAGCGTAGGTTTCTTCCACAAAGGCTTCTTCCAAAATGCGAAGTGTGGGATTCTGCTTTACGAAGTAAATTGCCGGCTGGTCATCCAGAAGGACGGCGTCAATCTTGCCCTGTTTCAAAGCCTGAACGGCATCGGCCAACTTGGTGTAACGTTCCACCTGAATCTTGGCAGTATCGCCACCGTATTCAGAAGCATAGATGTCGGCGGTGTTACCAATCTGGACGCCCACCTTCTTATGACCAAGGTCGCTGACCTTGTGAACCTTATTTGCCAGGGCATTATCTTCGCAACCGGTAAAGGCCAGGGCGAAAACAAGCAAGGACAGCAATGAAATCAGTTTTTTTGCCATCAAGCAGATTCCTTTAAAAACGTTATGGGCGAAATATAGAATTCTGAGAAAATTGCTAAATTTGTCCCCCGTAAAAACGAAAGGCATTTAGAAGATTTTATATGGCTACTGAACTTAACGAAGAAGAACGCTTCCAGCTGGAATGGATCATGAACCACCACATGGAAGACAAGGACAAGGCTCGCCTGCAGGCTGAAGAAGCCGAACTGGCCGCCCGCCCCCAGACTCGTGGCCCCCGCGGTAAGAAAATGCGCCGCAGCCCCTCCAGCTGGGAACTTCCCGTACCCGAAGATGAAATCGACCTTCACGGCTACACCTCCGAAGAGGCTGCTGCCGCTGTGGAACGCCGCATCGACGACCTCCTGATTGCCGGTTTGAGCGTTCTGCGAGTCATTCACGGTGGCGGAAACCCGGAATACGGCAATGTGAAGCACATTATCGACCGTAAGGCCCGCACCGAATGGAGCAATCGCATCGTTTTGTACAAGGTTGAACCCGATAACGCCGGTTCCAGCATCATGAAATTGGGCAAACCGGCCCCGAAACTGAACTCCAAGGGCAAGCCAAAAGCCAAGAAATAGCGCCAAAAAGGCTAAAACGGCAAAAAATCGAAATTTTTCACTTTTTTGTCGCTTTCCCCTTTAAAAAGTCCAATGTTCTATCTATATTTGGACTCACAAAACGGAATATAGCTCAGTCTGGTAGAGCGCTTGCTTCGGGAGCAAGAGGTCGTGAGTTCGAATCTCGCTATTCCGAGAAACAAGAGAACCCCTGCAAAAGCAGGGGTTTCTTGTTTTTAGGCATAATGATATGAACTCACGACCGTAGGTCGGGAGGTCGACTGTATACGAGCCGAGCGCAGCGCCGAGGAGCTTGCTCATCGGCATTGCCGAGGCGATGTTACAGGTGCTCGTAGAGCACAATCTCGCTATTCCGATAAAAAGGAAAAGACACCTTTACGGTGTCTTTTTCTTTTTTATTTGTATAAGCCGAGATGCGAGAACTCACGAAGTGAGTTCGAGTACCGTGCAAGGTGAGCGTCGCGGAAAAATGTTCACATTTTTCCATGACCGAGCCGCAGCCGGTGACGCCGAAGGCGTCCATCTCGCTATTCCGAGAAACAAGAGAACCCCTGCAAAAGCAGGGGTTTCTTGTTTTTAGGCATAATGATATGAACTCACGACCGTAGGTCGGGAGGTCGACTGTATACGAGCCGAGCGCAGCGCCGAGGAGCTTGCTCATCGGCATTGCCGAGGCGACGTTGCTAACGCCCGAAGGGCGTCCATCTCGCTACTTCCATTCCATTTTAAGTTCGCGTTTATGAACGGCACAATCCGTCAAATATGAATCCATTAAAGTTTGATACGGAATCCCATTCTTTTCCGACAGAGCCTTAAAATATTCAATTGTTGAAGCATTCAACCGAATGGTAATCTGTTTCTTCAATGCAGAAGCATACGGATTTCGCACACCCTTCATTTTTTCAAAGTCATACTCTTTTTTCATAATCCATCCTCTTTGCGAGCATTCCAATAATACCGGAACTCCTTTTTTGTCGCTTTTCTTGCACTGATAATTCGATTAACGACAATCTCGTCCTGAACAATCCGTTCTGTATAAACCACAACCAAAGTTCGTAACTATTTTCATCCCATTCAAATTCTATCTCCATAGAACCTCACAGGATGTAACTACAATATAATTATATTTAAAAATAAAAACAACATCCCTATTTTCGGGCATACCATATTTTTGTTGAATATTTTCCACAGAAAAAAAATCCTATGGAACGCATTTCCTAAATCACAATGACCCAGGTCCTTGTCGAGGGATATACAAAAAAAGGGTGGATTATCCACCCTAACATAATATACTAAGTTCCTATTGAGAAAAGCAAGAACTACTTCACAAATCCAAGTCTTCCTTCCCCGCTTTGGAGGAACTCATTCATGTAGTCCTTGCCAATCTGGCAGGCTTCCGGCAACGACTTGCCCAAGGCCACATTGGCAAGAATTGCTGAACTCAAGACACATCCGGTGCCGTGCTTTCCATCGCCAGGCAAACGAGGACTAGAGAACTTGTACTCCTTACCTTCGTGAAGCAAAATGTCCACGGATTCTGCGCCTTCGCAATCAAAATACAGACTTTTAAATGTGTCTTCGCAGCAACGGCTCCGTGTACGAATTGACTTGACACAGCCTGCACTGCACCTGCCTTTTTGTACAGTGACAACTTTTTTCAGTATAAGACACCGTTCAAAAATTCCGAAAAACGCTGACTGAATCACCGCCGCTTGACTATCCGCTGCGTCACGAGCCCGTGCGATGTCTCCACCTTGACCACGTACACGCCGCGGTTCATGAAGCCCACGTCAATGGCGGCGCTCTCGAGGCCCACCCTGGCGTAAACCATGTGGCCCAGCGCATCGTAGACGAACAGGCGCTTTACATCGGCCACGTTGCCCAGGTACAACAGCGTGTTACCCGCCAAGCGCACCGAGGCATCGAGGTTTCTCATCACCAGCGGAATCGCCTTGGAGGGATCCTTTACGGTCGTATCCTTGAATGCGTCGGGATTGTAGACAAAGACCACCTTATACGTGGCGCTCTTTGTGCTGTCGGCGGAGTGGATGACAAAGTTGATGGTGTCGCTCAAGTCGTAGAACTCGTTCTGCTCGTACTCTTCGCAATAGGAGCCATGAGGACCCGCCCATGTGAACGAGGCGCGTTTCAGGTTCATCTCAAACGGCAAATCTACTTGGACAAACTTCTTTTCTTGGTCGATGGTTCCGGGTAACTTGGCGGGCCCAAACTGTATAAAGAGTCCGCGCAGCTCGGCAACCGACTTTTCGGAATTGGTCTGCATCGTAGCACTCAAGATTCTCCTTTGGTTGTCCTCGTTAGAGGCCGTTATCCTGATTTTGCTGCCGGTGTCCCAAAGGTTGTTTGACTCAAATACGGAACTATATTGCATAAATGGATTCGTACTCACAGGCACGATTCCAAAATCATCGTCATCGGAATTGACCACCTTCGCCATTGTCCGGACAGTAAACTTGAGCTTTGTATCCCCAGGCTCGGCCATGATATACGAATAGTGGCGTCCCTGGGAATGATCGTTCACATACACACCCGCAACATCGAACATGGGCCAAGCCTTTGTCTGCTTGTTGAGCGTGATGGCGTAGAGCCTCTTGTCGTAGCCGTTGGTCAAAGTCACGTACATGCCAGAAGACCCTTTCAAGGCACCATGGACCGAAACAACGGAAGAATCGGAGACTTGGAAGGTGTTATCGCATTTCTTATACGAATTCATGTAGTACAACTCGCCCGTACCGCAAACAAACAATCTGGGCGCCACAGTGGAATTGTACGGGAGGTCATAGATGATGGAACCCGTATCGCTCGGGGTCTCCGGGTCATATATGGTCCTCGGATAGAAGTAACGCGACTTGAGGGTGTCTATCAAGACCATGTCGTACACAATATTCTCGGGTTCAACGCCGTTGAACTTAAACTTGTAATAATGGACAGGTTTCTGGTTCTCCGCGGTTAATTGCAGCACAGTATTTTCAAGGTCCAAGGCTGTCTTGGATAGATTCACGCTATCCATCTCCTCACCTTTGTAATACCATTTTAGTGTAGCACGTTGCGACGGCAAGAAGCCCACAATGGTCTCGTCCATATTCCAGCGCCCATACATTTTGGTCTTGATGGAGTCCGGCGTCCACTTGTACAGGTCGATTAGCACGATACCCGTATCCCCGTCTTCTTTGGGGTGCGTCACCTTTGTCCCTTCGCTGCAAAGGACGCCCTGCTTGGCCAAAACAGACGGAGTCAGTTGTTCGACTGGAGGGTCCGAATATGTTTTTTTGGCCGTAACAATGTCCGGCTTGGAGCAAAAACCGACGAAACTAGAAGCATAGGCGTTGGTATCGCCCGGCAGTTTCGCGATAGAGAGCACGATTGTCTGCGTTTCGGTGCCCGACTTGGCGGTGAACGTGTAGGTGACAGGCCCTTCGGTAAAGTCCTGGGCTGTAGACGGGCTCACGCTCCCGAAGTAGCCGCTAAAGGAGGGAACGATGCTGTCGAGCCGTGCATTGAAGGGAATCGAAAGCGAGATGCTGTCGCCGGATTTCTTGTAATCGGACATGTTCGGCACGGTCGCACCGGCAACAAGGATTTCGCCCCGCATGCCGATGAAGACGGAATTGAGGGTCACGGTGCATTCGCTTGCGGAGGATGTCTGGGCCTGGAGCGCAATCTTGGTAAAGGCATCGCACTGAACATCGACTTCCTGCCCGCTCTTAAACGAGCCAATCTCGTACCAGGGATCGGTCGGGTAAAATTCATCATAGCCGTATGCGGCGATATTGTTGCCATCACCGCAATTGCTGGTGTAGCTTACCACAAGTTTCTGGTAACCCGCATCGCATTCAGGAGGCGGCACGACAATCGCCGGCGAGAACTTGTCGCCCTTGATGGTCGTCTTCAATGCGCCGTTGTTCTTGATCCACGAAGACCACGAGGTCTGATCGGACTCAAGTTTTTCGTTGGATATCGTGTAGCCGTTACGCTCCACAAAGTCGACGACAATGGCTGCAAAGGCAGAAGTCGCCATGAAAGAGAGTGCCATGACTGCAGAAAGGTGGCGCATAAGGATCCTCCGCGGATTTGTAAAAAAAAAGAAACAATTTCACGGGATAATTTATAATATTTCGTTCAATTGCGTATATGTTTTTTTAGGCCCGCCCCCAATAAGCGTGCAAAAAAGGTATTTTTGCATCGCAGCTTTGGTACCACGCAAAACGTAGTGAAAGTTTTGTCAATCTCGCTATTCCGATACGAAAACTACTTCACAAATCCAAGTCTTCCTTCCCCGCTTTGGAGGAACTCGTTCATGTAGTCCTTGCCAATCTGGCAGGCTTCCGGCAGCGATTTGCCCAAGGCAACATTGGCAAGAATTGCAGAACTCAAAACGCATCCTGTACCGTGCTTCCCAACGCCAGGCAAACGAGGGCTGGAGAACTTGTACTCCTTACCTTCGTGAAGCAAAATGTCCACGGATTCTTCGCCTTCGCAATGGCCACCCTTCTTCAAAATGGAGCAATCCTTCCCCATCTGAATTTCGCCGGCAGCCTGAGCCTTTTCCAAGCCAAGGAATTCGTATTCCACAGCATTGGGCGTCACCAGATCAATCATTTTCATCACAGGAAGGAACTCGCTGGCGTCACGCATAAAATGGAAACCAGCGCTAGCGCTTGCAATGGGATCCCAGATGATAAATGCATCCGGAGACTTGGCCCGAACAAATTCCACAATGCGACGAAGAATCTTGGCCTTTTCCACCAAGCCAATCTTCACATACTTAAAAGTATGCTTTTTGAAAAGGGTTTCCAACTGAGCTTCGATGCGTTCCCAAATCACCCAACCCGGGGCAACGAATTCATCTTCGTTCTGTTCCGTAAGGGCCGTGCAAACCGCCTGGCCATAAACACCAAAGTGAGCCATGGTCTTGATGTCGGAAATAAACCCGGCGCCAGCGCTACCATCAAAACCAGCAATCGTCAAAGCATAAATCATATCAGCCATACTAAACCTGTGGGCTAGAAATTAAACCATATAGAAACCGATCAACACACCTGTAAAGATACAAATCAAAGCCACCGCCGGAAGGATGGGCTTACGCATGGCCTTCGCACCAAGGAAGTATGCAAGGCAACCCTTGGTAATGGTGTTGGCCAAGCTGGCAAACAAAAGGGCGAGAACCAAGGTCCGGTTATCCAGGGAGGACTTCAAAGCCATATCGATCAAGGAAAAGGCCACCGCATCCATTTCAGCGGAACCGCCCAGGAAACTGCAGGCGATCAAGGCTCCAGATCCCAGGTACACGCGGGCAGCGTTAGCCAGGAACATGACCACCGTAAAGATAAAGCCGAACTTGATAGCAGGAAGCAGGTGGAACGGGTTGTTGAATTCCGCGGACTTGGCCTTGTGTTCACGACCATCCTTAATCTTCAGGTACAAAGCGTAGCCCAAACCGGGAACCACAGGCACCAGCAGCGGCACAGCAAGTACACTTGCCAGGCGAGGCATCAGCACAATGCAAATCAAGTACAAACGAATGTACATCACGGTCCAGCCAAGGACAATGCCCAAGGTAAAGTTGCTGGCGTAATCCTCGTTCTCGCGACTGCGGGCCGCAAGGTTCAAGGTCAGGGCCGTACTGCTGGCGAGGCCACCCAGCAAGCCGGTAAGCCAAATGCCTTTGCCAGGGCCCACAATCTTAATCAGCACATAGCCCACGAAACCGATGCCCGAAATAAAGACAACGAAAAGCCAGATAGTGTGTGGATTCAAGATTTCAAGACCGGGAGGACCGTAAGCCTGGTTCGGCAAGAACGGAAGCACCAATCCGGAAATCACAGCGAACTTCACCGTAGCCAAGATATCTTCTCGAGAAAGTTTCTTTGCAAAATCGTGAAGCTGTTGCTTTACCGTGAGAACCCACAGAATCACAATCATGATAACGCAGGATTCCAAAAGCTTTCCATGCCAGCAAAGACCGCCCAGCAGGTAAACCACCACAAGGGCCACGCTAGTCGTAATTCCCATAACCTCAGCATTAACAGACTGAGCTCGTAAATGGGACGCCATCAGCAACAAGCCCAAAACCACAAAGCCGGAAACGAAAGGTGCGGTGCCACCCATCAAAGCGGACAAATAAGCCGCCATGGCACCACCCAAGCCAACAAGAGTAAAAGTACGAACACCAGCCGGATGCCTATCCGACTGATCACCGTAAGTATGCTCGCGCTGCATGCCGATAATAAGGCCAATGCCAATGGCTGCAACCAAACGATATAAGACACTGAACTCTATCATGATTTTTAATCTATACTCTTTTTCACAAAAAAGAAAAGAGCAGCTTTGTGCCACCCTTTTTAAATCACACGAAATCCAGATTGCCGGCTGTTACTTTCGAACAAGTTTAGACTTGGATTCCTTTTTCATGGTGTACATGCGTTCGTCGGCGGCACGGTAAACATCCTTAGCCTTGCCTTCGCTAAATTCATTACGGAGGGCAACACCGTAGGAAGCTTCCAGTTCCACAGGCAGATCCTTGGAATACTGCTTTGCCAGAACGTCCATACGTTCCTTCACGATATGCATTTCAGCCAGGTGGGATTCACGGATAATCACCACAAACTCGTCACCACCCATACGAACCGCGGTGCCAACGCCAGCAACGGCATCCCTAAGCACTTCGGCAAAGCGGCAAATCTGGCGGTCACCATTGGAATGGCCGTGGGAATCGTTCACCACCTTCAAACCATTCATGTCAATGCTAACGATGGCATAATTTCCATCTTCCTGGTCGAGAACATCAAAAATCTGTTCACACTTGGTGCGGTTGAACAGACCCGTCAAAACATCCTTGTAGGCAAGTTCCGTAAGCACATCCTTTTCTGCCTTGGCGGCCACCGCTTCGAATGCATAAACAACGTATGCAATGATAAGGCAGAGGATAAACAGCAAGGCGCCCCAGGGAGTCCAGGTCATACTCATGAAATCGCTGCTGAACAGGAACAAGTGCTGCAGCTGGAAACGGGTTACGTCAAGCATCCCCACCACAAAGAATATCACAATGCCCAGAGCAAAGATCCTTTCCGAAAGGCCCATTTTTTTGTTATAGACGAGCCCCGTTCCCAAGGTATACACAGCAAGGAAGCAAACGAACACATGGAACACCGTAAGGAAGTGCATCATGAGCGCAATATTCATGAGATGCAAAACCGAGGTGACCACGACAAACAAAATGGAAATCACCGTCACAATCCTTAAGAACATCCATTTCTTGGGACTGAGCTTTCCCTTGTGCATATCCTGCAAAAGCAATAGGAAGGGAATGGGAATCATGTAAAGGCAGAGGTACTCCATGAAGCTTGTGGTGACAAAGTCCAAAGAACAAACCTGGACCACCTTGGAATAGCACATGCTCCACACACCCACCAAAAGGGACATGCCGCCAATCAAGACAAATCGGTAGAAGGTCTTGCTGAAAGCATTTGCCACAAGTCCAAAAATGATTCCAAGAAAACCAAGCACCACAAGGAAGATGCCGATGTACAAGGAATAAGCGTGGCGGGCCATGTAGTCGGTATAGGCCACTTCCGTGGAAAGCATTTCAAATGTGGAGACTCGGTCCACTGGCTGACGGAATCCGCCATAAAAAGTCACGTTCAAAACTTTTCCGTTAACCGTATAGGGAACCGGCACAGAGAAAACACCAGAGCCAATATAGCGATGCTGCATCAGGCGGTCATAACCGTACATAAACACGGTCCAGTCTTCAATCTGGACCCTGACTGCAGCATGGTTGGCCTTGATGCGGAACATGTAAGGCGGGCGGCCCTTAAAGACAAATCTCTTGGAGAAGGTGATGGAGTCCATGTAGCCCAGGGGGCCTTCGGGGAACTTGTAGACATCGATGGACTGGTCTTCGTAGACATGACCATTCTGGGTCACGGTCCAGCCCTCGTCCATTCGCTGGATGTTGTTATCAATACCACCCGCGCGGAAATGGTCGAACATAAAGACCATCACCAAGGCTGCACCAACAGCAACCATGGTCCACAGAATATGTCCGCGTTTAATCTTCTTCAAAAGCTTCAGCATAGACTACTCTCTTTCCCATACTTGGAAGGCCGTCGGGAAATCGTTCTTTTCGTCGGCGGGAAAAAGTTCTTCGCTTACCATGCGCCAGCCTTCTCCCCAGTCCGGGAAGAACACGTCGCCATCCACATTGGCAAGGACTTTCGTAACATAAAGTTTTTTCACCAGAGGCATGGCAATCTTGTAGATGGCTGCCCCACCGATAATGAAGCATTCGGATTCACCTGCGGCAGCAGATGCTTCCAGGGCGCTTTCCAGGGAACCGCAAACAACGCAACCGGGCGCTTCGAAGGAGGCGTTACGGGTCAGAACATAGTTCACGCGGTTAGGCAACGGGCGTCCAATGTCGTCGTAGTTCTTTCGACCCAGGACAATGGAATGACCTGTGGTAATAGCCTTGAAACGCTTGAGATCTGCAGAAAGATGCCAGGGCAAATGGCCGTCGCGGCCAATCACGTTATTCTCGGAAACAGCAACAATAGCGGAAATAAGCATAGGAAATAGTGGTTAGTGGTTAGTGGTTAGTGATTAGTGATTAGAGGCAGGAAACTGACTACTGTTTACTAACCACTGACCACTAATTAAACTGCGATGGGAGCCTTGATGGTCGGATAGGGATCGTAGTCCACCAGTTCAAAGTCCTCGAACCTGAATTCAAACAGGTCCTTCACGTCCGGATTGATCTTCATGGTGGGAAGCTTTCGGGGAGTGCGGGTCAGCTGTTCCTTCACCTGTTCAAAGTGGTTGGAGTACAGGTGGGTATCGCCCAAGGTATGGATGAATTCACCCGGTTCGTAATCGCAGACCTGGGCAAGCATCATGGTCAAAAGCGCATAGGAAGCAATGTTGAACGGAACCCCCAGGAAGGTATCTGCGCTACGCTGGTACAGCTGGCAGGAAAGCTTACGCTTGCCGGAGGCGCCAACGCCGCCCACGTAGAACTGGAACAGGCAGTGGCAGGGCGGAAGAGCCATCTTGTCCACTTCGGAAACGTTCCAGGCGCACACCAGGTGGCGGCGGGAATCCGGATTGTTCTTGAGGCTGTTCACCAAATTCTGGATCTGGTCGATGTGGCCTCCATCAGGGGTGGGCCAGCTACGCCACTGGTGACCGTAGACCGGGCCCAGTTCGCCATTTTCGTCGGCCCATTCGTCCCAGATTGTCACCTTGTTATCGTGGAGGTACTTGATGTTGGTGTCGCCCTTCAGGAACCACAAAAGTTCATGAATAATGGAGCGCAAGTGCAGTTTCTTGGTAGTCAGGCAGGGAAAGCCCTTGGACAAGTCATAGCGGTACTGGCGGCCAAAAACGGAGCGGGTGCCGGTGCCGGTACGGTCGGAACGGTCCACGCCGTTATCCATAATATCTTGAAGTAAGTCGAGGTATTGCTGCATAAAAGGTTCGAGGTTCGAGGCGCGAGGTTTGAGGTTCGAGGCGCGAGGTTCGAGGCGCGAGGTTCGAGGTTTGAGGTCGGCCTGACGGCCTAGATGTCTGAAGGTTCTCCAAAGATTTCCAGTCGTTTGTAGGTCTTTGCATTCTCAACTTCCTTTTCACGAAGAAGGGCGTTGAGAGCATTCAAAATCAAATCCTGGGTATGGCGGGGAACAGGCTTCTTGCCAAGGCGAGCCTTCTGCACCATCTTATGATTCAGGTGGGCAGAATCCATCTCCACCACGTCGTGGTTGGAGGCGCCAATTTCAGTCAAAATTTCATCAAGTTTTGTCATACAAAATAAAGATAAAACAAAAAAGACCTGACGTTTTAGAAAAAAGCCCCGGGAGGTTTCCCGAGGCTTGATTTTCTACGATTTCGTGAGATTTTTCACTATTCAGCGACGAAATTGCTTTCGCACTTGGTACCGTCGTTATCCGGTGTTGCGAAGTGCATTTCAATACGACGATTCATTTCGCGGCCTTCTTCAGTTCCGTTGTCGTCTACCGGGCAAGAAGATCCCATACCGATAGCCTTGATACGGTTCTTCTTGATGCCAGCCTTGGTCAGAGCCTTCATCACTTCCTTGGCGCGGTTTTCAGAAAGTTTCTGGTTGGAAGCTTCCTTACCCACGTTGTCGGTATGACCCTGAATCACGATGTTCAAATCCATGTATTCTTCGGTGTTCAGCTTCTTGGCAACGTTCTTGAGAATCAACTTGGCATTGGATTCCAAGGTAGCCTTGCCAGACTTGAAGGTCACGCCATCTAGCTTTTCAACAGCCTTCTTCGGGCAGCCGTGGCCATCGTCACCAGCCACATCCGGGCAGCGGTCGATGCCAGTACACTGGTCAGCAAACTGCTTGGTAAGCTTCTTGGTGGTCACCCATTCAGAGCAAACGCCATCATGGTCAGCATCCGGTTCGTCGTCAGACGGGCAACCGTTGTTCCAGTCCGGACCCGGTTCGTCTTCGCAACGGTCGTAACCGGAGCATTCATCGGCAAACTTGTCCAGCAACTTCTGCTTGGTCACCCAAGGAGAGCAGAGACCGTCTTCATCGGGGTCGGCAGCCTGAGCCGGGCAACCCTTGTTCCAATCCGGGCCTGCTTCGTCTTCGCACTTGTCAGTACCCTTACATACATCCTTGAACTTGGCGCTCAAGCCCTTCTTGGCAACCCACGGAGAGCAAAGACCGTCACCATCCGGGTCGGGCTGGTCGTCAGACGGACAACCCTTGTTCCAGTCCGGACCGGCTTCGTCTTCGCACATGTCCTTGCCAGTGCAAACGTCAGCAAACTTAGAGGCCCAGCCCTTCTTGGCTACCCACTGAGAGCAGAGACCATCCTTATCCGGGTCCGGGTCATCCACAGGGCAACCCTTGTTCCATTCCGGACCAGCTTCGGTATCGCACTTGTCAATGCCGTGGCACATTTCAGCAAACTGCTTCTGCATCTTCTTTTCAGTTACCCACGGAGCGCAGAGGCTGTCACCGTCGATGTCCGGATTGTCCATGGGGCAACCCTGGGCAAACTGTTCGCCAGCTTCAGTGGGACACTTGTCGATGCCGGTGCAGATATCATCGTACTGATCCTGCATACCCTTTTCGGTAACCCATGCGTCGCAAACGCCGTCACCATCGGTATCCGGCAAGCCCAGGGGGCAGCCTTCGTTGGAGGCGGGACCATGTTCACTGGGGCACTTATCGATACCCTTACAAGACTTTTCAATGAACCATTCGTTGGCGATGGTTTCATCTTCTGCAGCCTTTTCGAAGTAGTAACCCATCTTCTTTTCAGAAACCCACGGGTCGCAGAGGCCGTCACCATCGATATCCGGGTCATCCCACGGGCAACCCTTGTTAGCCTTGGTACCAGCTTCACCCGGGCACATGTCGTAGCCCTGGCAAACGTCAGCAAAATCCGCCATCACGCCTTCGTCGGTAACCCACGGAGAGCACATACCATCTTCATCCGGGTCCGGCTTCTTGCCCGGGCAACCGTTGAACTTAGGATCGCCAGCCTGAGCCGGGCATTCATCGATACCCTTACAGATCTTCTTGAACTTCTTGGTCATCTTCTTCTGGGCAACCCAAGGATCGCAGACGCCGTCCTTATCCGGGTCCGGATCGGCAAGTTCGCAACCATCTTCACCTTCACCAGGTTCGTTGGGGCACTTGTCTACGCCTTCGCAGATTTCAGAATATTCGTCTTCAAAGCCCTTTTCATAAACCCAGGCATCGCAAACGCCGTCTTCGTCGGAGTCCGGATTACCCAACGGGCAACCGCGGTTCAAACGATGACCATAGTCATCCGGGCAGTCATCGTCGTTATCCATGACACCATCGCCGTCGCGGTCCTGGGGCAGCAGGAATCCGCTCCAGGTAATACCGGCGTAAATCGGATGGTTGAAGGACTTGGGCCATGCAAAGGCGCCAGACCATTCGACAGAACCACCAGCGTGAATATCCAGGCCAATAGGCAGATGGAACACGATAGCGGCAGTAGCTCGGTTCTTGAAGACCTTTTCAGTAGATTCGGCCACAGTAATGGAGTCGATAATCATGTCCTGTTCCCAAAGGTCCTTTCCAATAACGACTTCTTCCGTGGTCGGAGCCACATAGTTGTAGTCCAGGGACCACTGGTAGCTCAAAAAGATGGAGAGGAAGTCCAACGGGAAGAATTCCACGGCGCCAGAAGCGTAGTACTTGAACTTTTCACCATATTCAACGCCAACCTGATTTTCAGAGGAAATCAGATACGTGACACCATCAGCCCCATCCAGTTTATCCGGAACTCGTATGGTATAGTAGGCGGAGTCTGCCACCAAGGCGTAATTCAAGCCACCGTTAAGGTGGATGAGGAACGGAACGTCATGGCTCTTGTCAAAGTCCAAGGTAAAGGCAACGCCACCGTTAATGGCAACATCGGACATCTTGCTCAATGCGGCTCCACCATAGATGGCGAGGTCCACCGGCTGGTCTTCAGGCAGAGGGAAGCGGAACTTCATGTCTGCACGGCCGATCCACTTGGAGAAGTGCTTCTGGCCATTGAACTGCTTGACCATGTCCTCGCCCTCTTTGTACTTAGCCTGAATGTAGGTTTCAGGAAGGGTAAGGCCCAAATCGAAATAATCACTGATGCCGATAGCAAAACCAGCATTTGCGTTAGCGCCTTCATACTCCACAGCGCCATCATAGGAACCAAAGCCAATGTCATTCAACAACACGAACACCAGCTTGGAGTTTCCAAGAGACTGGGCAGACTGGGTTTCATTAACACCAGCAAAACCATGTTTGTTAATGGTCTTAGCATGTTCGGCAAAGGCTGAAGTTGCCAAAGCCAGCGCAAGCCCCATTGCTATTTTTTTCATAGCTACTCCTTATGAGGGGAATTTCACCAAACCTAACTTATCCCCGATAATTATTTTCAAGAAATATAGTTTCCAATAAACTTTTCATTAAAAACTTTTTCCGAAAATGTCTGGATAAAGCCTACAAATACTGGTAAAACCCATTTTCCCTATAATTATATGGTCCAAAACGGGAATTTGTATAATTTTCCCCGCCGCACACAAGACCTTTGTTATGCCGATATCCTCGGGGCTGGGCACGGTGGCCCCCGACGGATGGTTATGTGCGAATATCACAGACACGGCGCGGTCCTCGATAGCCTTGGCAAAAGCCTCACGGGGATGAACCGGAGTCTGGTTCACAAGCCCAGTGGTCAGCTCATGAACCTTTATAATAAGGTTAGCGGAATTCAACGTCACCAGAACCAAATGTTCCTGCTCCTCATATTTCATATAGGAGAGCCTGGAGACCAGATCTTCAGGGGCATTAACCGCCATGGCCTTGTCACTTAGTATATAACGGCCCGACAATTCCAGGCAAGCCAGGATCTGTGAGGCCTTAACCTTTCCCAAACCATGGATTTTTCGAAGCTTCTCCAAGGTTGGAATGGTCGTTTCCGTCGAAAGGAAGTTGGAAAGCCGTCTTGCAAGTTCAAAAACATCGCAATTTTGGCATCCACTGCCCAAAATCAGGGCAAGAAGTTCCTCGTTACTCATGGAATCGGCCCCATAGCACTCTATTTTTTCTCTTGGCAGCAGTTTTTTATTTGTAGCAGGGCAATCATCTCGTTCTTTTTTCACAACCATACAGGTCCTTTCGTTAAAGGTTTCTGTCCTATAAACGGATTTTTCCAAAAATCGGGTACTTTTTTCCAAAATTTTTCTTCAAAAACACGAAACTTTCGTGAAAAAATTCACTTTTTCCCATAAAAAGCCCTTTACCTGTAGCCATTTTAAGTTCAACAGACTATATTTTCGGCATAAAATTTCAAAGTAAAACCATCCGAAAAGGAATTTTTATGGCAAATAAAACCTTAAGCGGTGCAGAAGTGATCATCGAATGCCTCAAGCGTGAAGGCATCGACACCATCTTCGGCTATCCTGGTGGATCCGCAATTCCGATGTTTGACGCAATCCTTGATTCCAACATCAAGGTTGTCCTCACCCGTCATGAACAGGGTGCAACCCACATGGCTGACGGCTATGCTCGTCAGACCGGCAAGGTGGGCGTGGCTCTCGTGACCTCCGGTCCGGGCGCAACCAATACCTTCACTGGTATTTATACTGCTCTTATGGATTCCAGCCCCATCGTGGTGTTGGCCGCACAGACCACCACCCCGAACCTGGGTAAGGACGCTTTCCAGGAATGCGACACCAGCGGTATGACTTTCGCTGCTGTTAAGCACTCCTACCTGGTGAAGGATCCCAACGACCTTCCCCGCATCATGAAGGAAGCTTTCCACATTGCACGCACTGGCCGTCCGGGTCCCGTGCTCATCGACCTCCCGAAGGACGTGACCGCAGGTGCTTGCACCGCTCCGTTCACCGACCAGATGGACCTTCCGGGCTACAAGATTCCCACCTACGCTTCTGCTGAAAGCGTCGAAAAGGCTGCAGAATACTTGAAGAAGTCCAAGAAGCCCCTCCTCCTCGTTGGCCACGGCGCAATGATTTCTGGCGCATCCCGCCAGGTGAAGGAACTTGCTGAAAAGCTCCAGGCTCCGGTGGCTTGCACACTGCTTGGCCTCGGCACCTTCCCCACCGACCACGAACTTTCTCTCGGCATGCTGGGCATGCACGGTACCGTGTACGCCAACAAGGCTGTTCTGGATTGCGACTTGATCCTCTCCATCGGCTCCCGCTGGGACGACCGTATCACCGGCAAGCTTGAAGTGTTCTGTAAGGACGCTATCAAGATGCACATCGACATCGATCCTGCCGAAGAAGGCAAGGTTCTCCAGCCGGATGTGTTCATGTGCGGCGATGCAAAGATGGTTCTTGAACAGCTCCTCCCGCTGGTTGGCAAGCTGGACACCGCTGAATGGGTCAAGACCTGCCAGACCTGGAAGAAGCGCTTCCCGCTGACCTACCCGAAGCAGGGCGGTCTCCGTATGCAGCACATCGTGCAGACTGTTAGCGACCTCACCAAGGGTAACGCCATCGTTACTACCGACGTGGGTCAGCATCAGATGTGGGTGGCTCAGTACTTCCACATCAACAACCCCCGTCAGCTCCACTCCAGTGGCGGCGCAGGCACCATGGGCTTCGGCCTTCCGTCTGCAATCGGCGCAGCATTCGGCAACACTACTGGTTGGCCGGTCTGCAGCTTCAGCGGCGACGGTGGTTTCCAGATGACCGAATTTGAACTTGCTACCGCAGCACTCCACAAGTTGCCCATCAAGATCTTCGTTCTTGACAACAAGTACCTGGGCATGGTGCGTCAGTGGCAGGAACTGTTCTACGATCACCGCTACTCCAGCGTTGACATGCAGGGCAACCCCGACTTCGTGAAGCTGGCAGAAGCTTACGGCATTCCGGGTCTCCGCATCAAGCGCGCTGCTGATGCAGAACGCATGATCCAGAAGGCTTTGGACTATAAGGATGGTCCGATCCTCATCTGGTGCGAATGCGAAAAGGAAGACAACGTGTTCCCGATGATTCCGGCTGGTGCTCCGCTCACCTCCATGATCACTGAACAGCCCAAGACTCAGCTCGACAAGCCGACAGGATCGACCTAATCACGGAAAGGAGATATAAAAATGATTTCTACAGCTCATTCTATTAGCTTGTTAGTTGCAAACCGCCCGGGCGTGCTCGTTCGCATCTCCCTGGTGTTCTCCCGCCGTGGCTACAACATCGACTCTCTCGTCGTGTCCCCCACGCTGGACCCCAACTTTAGCCGCATGAACATTGTGGCTCACGGTAACCCGGAAATCTTGATGCAGATCATCAAGCAGCTGGAAAAGCTGGTTGACGTTGTGCAGGCCAAGGACCACACCAACATGAACGTGGTGGAAAAGGAACTTGCCTTGATCAAGGTTCGTTGCGCTCCCGAACAGCGTACCGAAATCCTCCAGCTCTGCGATCACTTCAAGGCTGTTACCGTTGACATGACTGAAAACTCCATGATCATCCAGATTACCGGTAACTCCGATAAGATCGATGCCATGAAGAGCCTGTGCCAGAAATTCGAAATCGTCGAATACATCCGCACCGGTAAGGTCATCATGCTCCGCGGTGAAGACAAAACCTAGCAAGGTGAGAGTCGCGAAAATGAGTTCACTCATTTTCATGACCGAACCGCAGCAGGTTGCAGTTTCAAGCGAAGCGCAGAAACTGCCAGACTTAACGAGACGAGAGATTGTCTAGAGTAGTCCGTCAAAAAAATCCTCAGTGAAGAACTGAGGGTTTTCTTTTTTTTATTTGCTTTGATTGAATTAGAAGCCGAGCACGGCTTCGGAAATTTCGTTGGCTTCGTCGGAGCCAAAGTCGGCGTAGTCCGGATTGAATTCGCCCCAGCCATCGCTGGTTCCGCATTCCACGCCCACTTCAAAGGAAGACCACTTGAAGGCGCCGAACACATGCTCAAAACGTTCCATCAGTTCGGAGAAGAATTCTTCGGGAAGTCCGTCTTCTGCAACCATGGTTCCGTCCATGGCCAAAAGTTCTGTTTCCGGCAGTTCTTCGAAACGACATTCATACTCGTCGTTCATGATTTCATCCACAGAATACCAGTCGCCAGAATCTTCGTGAGGCAACTCTGCTTCGGGGAACTGTTCCAAGAAAGCGTCGTAAAGGGCAGAGAGGTCATCCCTGACACCAACGAAACGCATTAATATTCGACTTTCCATTTTTTCTCCTAGTGTTACAAACAATATAAGAAAACATTTGTACAAGCGGGAAGCATAAAAAAAAGACCGCAGCCTTTTGGGCTACAGTCTTTTAGTGGAGGTGAGGGGAGTCGAACCCCTGTCCAAAGTCACATCCCTGTCCATTCCTACAAGCTTTCCCTTCGCATTTAAGATCTCGTCTAATCCACGCCCAAGAAGGTCGGCGCGGACTTTGACCAGCCTAGTAAATCTCGGGACCTGCACCCAGGCATTACATTTCCCTATCCCATATTGCGTCCGGACGTACTACCCAATGGGAGTGAGTCGAGGCCCGGCGTTGCCGATTAATTAGGCAGCGAGTGCGTAGTTTTCTTCAGCACTTATTTTTTTTCAGACTTTTTAACGGGAGCCCTCGTCTGAGACCCCGGCTTGCAACTAACACTTCAGTAACCCTGTCGAAACCAGATCACCCCCGGTAATTAGTAGGATAACACAAAATATAGTAAACTTTCGTCCCTACGTAACACATATCGTTCTTTACGTGGCTTTTGTAAATTTTTGTCGAGCCACGACATTAGGAGGAACAAAGCTATTTGCCGCTTGTTAACGAAATCGTTAACTAATATGCCCATTTTTTACTCATAATCGCCATTGTTTGTTAACCAAAACGTTAACAAGTGCCGAAAACAAGTTCCAAAGCGAAGCTGTAAAAACCAAGCTAAGGAACTAGCTTCTTCGCATTTTCCAGCGCAGCAATGACCTTGTCGCACCAGGCGTTGGTGTTTTCGAACACCACAGAATTGGCCTTGTCCCCAATGAGACTTCCGGTAAAGTCAAATCCCAGCGGATCCCCCACAGCAGCAAGAAAATCAGAAGCTACATGAACAGCCTTTAGTTCTACCCCTAGGACGTTTGCGATGCTCTGGTAAACCTGATTCCAGGTCACCGTTTCGTCGCTGGTTATCTGGAAGGATTCACCAATGGCGTGGATGTTGCCCATTAAGCCCACAAAGCCCTTGGCAAAATCAGAGTTGTGAGTCATGGTCCAGAGGCTGGTGCCGTCACCGTGAATGATAACAGGCTTGCCTTCAAGCATGCGCTTGGCCACTTGCCAGCTACCTTTCTTGCCGTGAACGCCCAGAGGAATTTTGCGTTCGTCGTAAGTATGGCTAGGGCGAATGATGGTTATGGGGAAACCTTCTTCGCAGTACATTTTCATCAGGAACTCCTCCCCCGCAATCTTGTTGCGGGAGTATTCCCAATAAGGATTTGCGAGAGGCGTACCTTCGGTAATGCGGTAATCCGAAAGAGGCTTCTGGTAGGCGCTGGCGGAACTGATATACATGAACTGCTTGGTCTTGTTCTTGAACAAGCGGTAATCACGTTCCAAGGCGCTGTAGTGGAAAGCAATAAAATCGCAAACCACATCGAAGTTCAGGTCCGCAATTTTCTTAGCCACGTCAGCTTCGTCATAGATGTCAGCCACAATCTGCTTTACTGCGGGTGCGCCATCGGCAAGTTTTGCAGTCGGAAGGTCAGAAGCATCGCGATTGCCTCGGTTCAGCAAATAAATTTCCCAGCCACGCTCCACTGCCAGGCGAGTAATAGCCATGCTAATCGTTCCGGTTCCACCGATGAATAATGCTTTCATAATATCGTCACCTTTTATATGCAGTAATTTGTCAAAATGGGGTACCAAACGAGTCTCTAAAATGAATTTAGTACCCTATTTTTTAGTTTGTACGTTACGGAATTTTGTTCCCGGGGTACTAAAGACCTACATTGTCAGGTCGGAGTACCCGTCTAAAATGATTTTTTGATAAAAACAACCAGAAATTCGTTACTTTGTTTATAAAACGGGGTACTAAACAGGAGTTGTTTGGCTATTTGGTACCCCAAAACACTTTCAAGCACCCCAAAACACTTTCAAAATTCAAAAAAAAGGCGCCGCAGCTCTCTCCCTGCGACGCCTTACACCAAACAAAATTAGACAGTTGCCTTTGCAGCAATCTTGTAGATGGCAGTAACGTCGGCAGCCTTCAGCGGCTGGAAGCCCCAACCGTCACCCGGGTTCAGCTTTTCGACCATGGCAGGAATGTCTTCTTCCTTGGCGCCAAGTTCTACAAAGTTGATGGGCATACCGATGCTCTTGAGGAAGCTGCGGAAAGCCTTGATGCCGGCGAGAGCGGTGGCCTTGGGGTTTTCAAAGTTCATGGCGCAGCCGAACACGCGGGAAGCCATCTGGGCAAAACGCATAGGATTGTGATCCACCACGTATTCCATCCAGGACGGCATAATCACAGCAAGACCTGCACCGTGAGCGCAGTCGTACATGGCGCTCAGTTCGTGTTCAATGGCGTGGCTGTTCCAGTCCTGTCCACGGCCTACACCGCAAACGTTGTTGTGAGCCACCATGCCTGCCCACATAATGTTGGCGCGGGCTTCATAGTTGTTGGGATCGGCAATAACGCGGGGTGCTTCCTTCACCATGGTCATCAAGACGGCTTCGCAAAGACGGTCGGTGATTTCCACTTCGGTGGTGTTGGTGAAGTAACGTTCAAACACATGAGCCATAATGTCGGTGATACCGCAGGCAGTCTGGTAAGCCGGCAAAGTGCAAGTGAGGGCGGGATTCAAAATAGAGAAGCGAGGACGAATGAGATCGCTACCAGCGCCACGCTTCAGCATGCCGTCCACCTTGGTAATCACGGAGTCGCCGGAACCTTCGGAACCAGCGGCAGCGATAGTCAAAACGGTTGCCACCGGGAGAGCGGCAGCCGGAGCCTTGCCACTATAGAAATCCCAGAAGTCGCCTTCGTAAGGAACGCCCATAGCAATAGCCTTGGCGCTATCGATGGAAGAACCGCCACCTACAGCAAGAATGAAATCCACGCCTTCCTTACGGCAAAGTTCAATACCTTCGTAAACCTTGGTATCAATGGGGTTCGGATGAACGCCACCCAATTCCACATGAGGAACACCTGCTGCATCCAAGGATGCCAAAACGCGGCCGATAAGGCCGGACTTTACAGCAGAACCACCACCGAAATGGACAAGAACCTTGGTTCCGCCATACTTTTTGACCATGGCGCCGCATTCATTTTCGCGGTCCTTACCAAATACGAATTCCGTGGGGCTGTAGAAGTTAAAATTTTCCATATATTCCTCTTGTTTGTGGGAATAAATCTACAAGTTTATAGGCAAAATCGGCCTGAATTGGCCAATATTTTCGTTCACAAGCGAAAACATCCACTTTGGAGCATATTTTTCCTCAAAATCCCCCAATTTTTGCAAATTTTTTGTTTTCAGTGCTTTTTTTTGTTCAGTTTATGTATATATTGCCTTAAAGAGAGGCCCCACTTTTTGGGCCCCAAAAGGATATTTATGATTTCTTTCGCTGAAGCTTACAAGATTGCCGCCGAAGTCCACAAAGACCAACAGGACAAGGCTGGCGGACCGTACATTGATTTTATGAAGAATGTTGCCGATTACCTTAAGAACAAGGGCGAATCCGAGGAAGTTCAGACCCTCGCCATTCTTCAGGACCTTACCACCGGTGCAACCAAGAAGACCCCCGAAGAAATTGTCGCTATGGGCGTTCCGGCAGAAACCGTGGAACTCATCCAGAAGATGACCTACCACAAGAATCAGGGTTGGATCGACGAATACAGCTGCAAGCTTATGGCCGAAGGCGTTCCCGCCGAAGAAGCAACCTACGAATCCCGCGAAAAGGACTTCGTCCGCTTCGTAGAAACCCTTAAGGATAATCCCATCGCTGCTAAGGCTAAGTCCGCAATCCTCAACGTTTTACTTGAAGACAAGTACATCCACAGACAGGAACGCCGCGAACTTAAAACCCAGTTTAGACTGAAAAAGTACAAGGCAGCAATCCAAGCTCTTGGTGTATAAAAGAAGAAGGTCCCTTAATCGGGACCTTTTCTTTTTCCGCTCGAAAAGCAGAAAGTCAAACCTGTGACATACGTCTTATTTTATCAAAAACAGGTAAAAAACGGCTTTCCAAAACCCTAGCTTTTACTAAATTTACCCCCGTCGAAAACCAAATGGTTTTTGAAAACACTTAAAAAGGAACATTATCATGGCTAATAAGGTCTATAACTTTAGCGCAGGCCCGTCTGTCCTGCCCGAACAAGCACTCAAGGAAGCTTCTGAAGCATGCATCGACTATGCAAACTCCGGCATCAGTATTCTCTCCATGAGTCACCGTTCAAAGCCGATCGAGAACATGTTCCTCGAAACTGAACAGCTTCTCCGTGACCTCATGGGTATCCCCGCCAACTACGATATCATTTTCCTCGGCGGCGGCTGCTCTCTCTTGTTCTGCATGATGCCGATGAACTTCCTCCCGGCTGACGGCGTTGCTGACTACACCGACACTGGTGTCTGGGCAAACAAGGCTCTCAAGGAAGCTAAGCAGTTCGGTAACGTTAACGTTGCTTGCTCCACCAAGGCTGATGTGTACAACCACATCGACAAGAACCTCCAGTTGAGCGACAACGCAACCTACCTCCACGTTACCGCAAACAACACCATTTACGGTACCGAATGGCACAACTTCCCGAAGCCCAAGTCCGGCTTCCTCATGGCTGACATGAGCTCCGACTTCCTCGCTCGCAAGGTGAACGTGGAAGACTTCGGCGTGATCTACGGCGGCGCTCAGAAGAACATCTCCTGCGCAGGTGTTACCGTTTCCATCATCCGTAAGGACTTGCTCGGCAAGGTCGATCGTCAGATCCCCACCATGCTCAACTTCAAGACTCATCTCGACGAAAAGACCGGCGTGAACTCCATGTTCAACACTCCTCCGGTATTCGCAGTCTACACCATGAACCGCACCCTCAACTGGCTCAAGCAGATCGGTGGTGTCGACGCTATCGAAAAGATCAACCGCGAAAAGGCAGCACTCCTTTACAGCGCCATCGACAACTCCAAGGTGTTCGTCGGTACCGCTGCTAAGGAAGACCGTTCTCTCATGAACGTTCCGTTCGTCTTCAACCGCGAAGTTGTTTCCGAAGAAAAGGATGCAGACATGGCTAAGGACTTCATCGAATTCGCAAAGTCCAAGGGTCTCGTCCAGATCAAGGGTCACCGTTCTGTTGGCGGCTTCCGCGCTTCCATCTACAACGCAATGCCCATCGAAGGTGTCCAGGCTCTCGTCGACTGCATGGGCGACTACGAAAAGAAGATCCTCGGTTAGTCCGAGGCTCCAGGCGCGGGCATTGAGCTTTAGTTAGACGACGGAGTCGCGATAATTTAGCTTACAGTTCATAGCTGACAACTGAAAACTAAAATCCCGGTGCTTAGGCATCGGGATTTTTTTTGCGAAGGTTTATTACAAGACACAAAAAAAGACCCAGGTCTAAGACCCAGGCTTCTTTGTTTACAGATGGTTTGCGGCAACGTTCAACCGCAGCGCAACCGAACTTAAGCTTCGTCGTTCTTCTTAAACTTGTTCACCACATCAGGAACAATGTCCATGACCTTGCTTACCAGGGAACTGTCCTTGGAAATGGGCATGATGCGAACGTCATCGCCCTTGATTACGAGGAAGGCAACCGGTTCCACAGAAGCGCCACCACCAGATGCGGAAGTATCGCCCTTGCTGGAATGACCACCGAAGCCGAAGCCAACGGAAACGCGGCTTACGGGAACCACGGTAGATTCGCCGGCCTGGATGGGCTGACCGATAACGGTTTCAGCCTGAGTGATGAAACGGAGTTTTTCTAAAAGAGTTTCTGCAAGTTTTTCAATAGCCATGTCTTTAATATAGATAAAATAGGTTAAAAGTGGTTAGTGATTAGCGGTTGGTGATTAGTGGTTGTTGGTTAGTGGTTAGTAGCGGGCCTCGAAAACACGGTCTGCCGCATTAAAGAACTTTCGTTCCAGGTCAAACCAGTCAAGGTACCCCCAAACGACCACAACGCGACCACCAGCCAATTGCTTGGCCATGCCGCGGGAAACAAATTCTGCATCAGCAAATCCGTCCACAGTGAAGTAGACGCATTCATTGTCCATGGGCATGCCCTGAGGTTTCGTCTTATGAAGATTCTGAACCCATGCTTCAAAGTTTTCTGGCGTTACCAGATCCCAGCTACGTGCCACATTCCAGCGCAAGCCTCCATCGCGGTAGCTTTGCACCAGCACAGGGAACTTAGACTCTACGCCGAGGAAGTACTTTGTCTGAATGGAAGTTCTACCCTGTTCACGGTGTTCAAAGGGCAAACTGAGGAATGCCTGGGGGAAACCGCCGCGGTAGCCAGGGAACTTACGGACAAAATTTTCAAGGTCGCTACGTTCATAACGGCGGAAGCTATCGTGTCTAAAGATGAAGATTCGTTCATCAGCACGGAAGCTCTGTTCCAAGAAATCACCTCTCAGAATTGGAGCGCTTCCCTGGAACTTACCGCTATTCATGTAATAATCCAAGGCATACACGTCGCTACGGAATTCCATAATGGTCACGTCCAAAGTGTCGCCCAGCGTCACCGGATAATGGTAACGGATGATTTTGGTAAGGCTCGTATCCGGGTTGTCCAGTTCCTTGATTTCAGGAGTCGTAGAACGAATAGACTTGTACCTGATGTCGTTATAGTCCACCGGAACAACTTCTTCTTCCTGACAGCCAGTCACTGCTGCACCTAGAGCGGTCAGCAAAACCAGCGAACTTGCACGAAGAAATTTTCCGATCTTAAACATACGAGTTGAATTTAGAATTTAAAATGAAATTCATCGGTCATGACGTTCTGCATAACCGCAATATTCGTACAACGGGCACTTTTTGCAATGGTCCGTAACAACCCTGCAAATGAATCCATCCTTACCGTCTTCCAAAAAGAACTGCAAGGCATGGGCCGCGGCGTAAGGATGCTTAGATTGCACAGATTGGGACTGCGCATTTTGGGACTGCGCGGCAGCCAATGCGACGAAAAAGTCATTGGCCATTTTCTGCTTGGTGGCTGCGAGAAGTTCAGCGAACTTTTCGTCTTTGCCGGGACCAAGAATGGAGAGGTAGCGGCGGGCGCCCATGGTCAGCGGGAGCGATGGCATCTTGCTGTCGGCGGGGTTCTGCGGGTCAGCCGGACGCGTCTGCAGGCCAAGCCCTATGGGAGCGGGAGCTGTCATACGATAAATTGCTGCACAAGCCTTGGGGCGCGGGTTGCCCTTCCCCATGAAATAGATTTCACCCAGATCTCGCCACACTTCCCGAGGAGAGCGGGAATAAAGCCACTCCTCCAGATTTTCATGCCGGCGAACAAAGTGGCCTACACTCCAGAAGATGCCCGAGGCGTGTTCGGAAACAGACCAGCAACAACCATTCATTGTCGTCTTGACGCATTCCTCAATCTCCGAATCCTTCGGCACCGGAATCGTCCACAACTTGTCTTCCGGAAACTTCTCGAAAAGTAGATTCAGCAATGCGGAAATCTGAGAGAAGGAGCAGTCCTGAAAAAGAGCTGTTCCTAAAAGAGTCCAAGCAATCTTTCCATTGACGGAGGTGCATTTCCTTGCCACTTGAAGAACAGGATCCGGTACCTTGGCGAATAAATCAACAAAACCGGCGGTCGCCTTAAACAACCCCGGTTCGTCAATCATAAATCGCTTTACGGAAACGGTCATGGCCCGGCACCTATGCAGGACTAGAGGGCCTCGCCCACCTTCACAGCCTGGCCTACGCGGTTCTTGAACAATTCCGGATTGCGTTCGCGGATTTTCTTATCTACCACGAGAATCACGGTACTGCCCATTTCAAAGCGGCCAAGTTCGCCACCCTTTTCAACCATAATGGTTTCCTTGGGCTGCCAATCATAGCGCTTGCAATCCTTGGGGAGCTTGCCGGCATTGGTCAACAGATCGTTGGTATAGGCCACACCAATACGGCCCACGTTAGTAGCACCAACCTTTACCACCAGAAGTTCAGAACCATCTTCCAAACGGATGTGGCTAGTAAGGCGCTCATTAATGCAGAACAAACCTTCTACACGTTCCACGCTACCTACGTTCACCGGCCACAAGGTACCCGGGCAATAACTTGCGTCAATCACATGGCCCTTCACGGGGCTATGAATGCGATGGTAGTTGAAAGGTGCCAAATAAATGGTAGCGAAAGCACCACCTTCAAAACGGGCAGCCATTTCTTCATCACGAAGCAAATCCTTAAGAGTATAAGTCTTGCCCTTGGCCTGGATCAACTCCTGTTTGCCATCGAATGTTGCAGTCTGGGAAAGCACACCATCCACAGGGCTTACTATTTCAGAATCAGCAATGGGGCGCTTGCCGGTCTTCAAACGACGGATGAAAAGTTCACCGATGTTTGCGTAATGTTCCAGCGGATATTCAGATTCTTCCATATCCAACTTGTAGTAGCTGCAGAACCAGTTACGGGCCAACTTGGAAATTACCGGAAGACGAAGACGAGTCACCACACCGAAGGCACGGCTAGCAGCATTCTTCGGCAAGAGCTTCATAAAAACATAAAAAGCAGTATTCATAGCGATAAAGGTAGTAATTAAGTACAAGGTACGAGGTTCGAGGTTCCAGGTATGAGGTATGAAAAATTTCATACTTCATAAATCAAACTTCATAATTAAATCAGTGCGCTTCCAGTTTGCTGAAATCCACAGAGAACATTTTCCAAAGTCTGGCGGCAAAGGGTTCTGCCCATTCCTTTTCAGGAGCAACGCGGCTTGTGGTGGCAGCAGTAAATTCGCTGTAGGTCAAGAAAACCAGTTCTCCATAGCGAGCATCCCACAAGGTCCAAAGAATCTTCCAATAATAACCGCCACTCTTTCCAAGATCCGTATCCATGGTCACGTCCACCTTCACCGGAATGGAAAGGTAGCGCAGTCCGTAACGGCTGGCGATATCATTCAGCAAGTTCTTCAACTTGGCAGGCACTTCGCGGGTGTAATCCTGTTCAATTCCATCGCGTTCAACCCAAGGCGTAAAATCACCAAGGTCTGCACCATCAGCAAACTTGGAGCCCAAGAGTTGAACAGAAAGACTGTCGATATAAAGAGAGTCTGCGTCAGGAACCTTCATGCCAGGCAGCATCAGGTCGCGCTGCATTTTTGGGAATGCCTTCACAAAAAGGGAATCTTCCACGCGGGCCAAGTCAAAGTCTACCGCATCTTCGCTAAAGCTATGGCAGAATCTACAGGACTCGGGGCGTTTCGCATTCACTTTCAACGCAGGGAAAACGCCCACCACTGCAGAGGAATCAATGCGATTGTAAGCAGTCTGATTCCATTCGCGATAGAACTTTTCCTCGGTAATTTTCAGTTCAATGTCGCCACGCTTGCCGCATTCTTCGCAAGGCGTATCCATCATTCCGGAGTCGCCTCCACCGCCACGAACTTCATCATGAAGCCCAGCGCAGGATGTTAGAAATACAAGACCCAAAGACAAAAGAATTGTATAAAGCTTCATATGTATTAATTTATAAAATAAACTACTTAGATTGCTTCGTCGCTTCGCTCCTCGCAATGACATCGGTAGTTGTTTTTTGAAATGACTTTAGAGATTATTCAAGCATAATGGTGAAAGGGCCATCGTTCACAAGGCTCACCTGCATATCGGCGCCAAAGCGACCGGTCTGCACATTACCAACTTCCTTACGACATTCTGCAATGATGTATTCATAAAGTTCGTTGGCCATCATCGGATTGCCCGCACCATTGAATGTGGGGCGATTGCCCTTGTTGCAGTTTGCATAAAGGGTGAACTGGGAAACCAGCAAAAGTTCGCCGTTTACATCCTTGATGGAGAGGTTGGTCTTTCCGTTTTCATCGGCAAAAATGCGGAGGTTCATCATCTTGCGGATAAGGCGGTCGGCAACTTCGCGAGTATCTTCCTCGCCCACACCGATAAGCACCATGTAGCCCTTACCAATCTGGCCAACGGTTTCGCCATCAATTTCCACTTTAGCTTCAGTAACTCTTTGAATCAAGAACTTCATAAAAACAATTTAAGAAAAAAGGGAACTAGGCGCGGGCGAATATCTTGCGGATCTTTGAAATGCTGTTCGTCTGCGCCAAGGCGAGGCGCAAGAGGATTGCAGCCTTCTGGGGCGGGAGTTTTCCTGCCGCGATGGCGTCGGGAGCAAGGCTTGTGTTCAGCGTTACGGTACCGTGATTGATGCGGGAGCTGACAACCACAGGCAAGGGCATGCTTTCCATGACGCGGGCAAGGCTTGCCGCCCACTTCAAGCTGAATTCACCTGCGCCGGCTCCGGCGACAACGACACCTTCGGAGACGCTGGCGGCGTATTCAAGAATTCGCGGGTCGGAATCCACACCAAAATAAACCACATTCACCTTGGGCAGTTCCTGAAGATCGCTAACGTCAAAGAAAAGCGGGTCCTTTGACGCAGGCATATCGTCAATATCCATCGGCTGCAACTGGCTGGCGCTGCACTTCTGGACGCGTCGGGCATCGAACAATTCTCCGCCGAAATACACCCATACATTATTTTCCGTAGGTTCGTCATCTACAACAAAGCCCACAGCGGCCCTCACCGCACCAAGCAAGTTCGCAGGCCCGTCAGGATCCTTCGCCGTCGCCGGCCTCATGGAGCCCGTCAGTACCACAGGCATGTCTGTTCGCAACGTAAGGCTCAAGAAGTAGGCAGTCTCATCCATGGTATCGGTTCCATGGGTAATCACAACCGCATCCGCCTCAAGTTCGTCAATTCGTCGGGCCAACTTCAGCCAGATTTCCGAAGTCATATCATCGGAATTCACATTGCAAACCTGTTCCACAGTCACATCGGCATAATCCGCAATTTCCGGGACTGCGGCAACTAAATCAGCGCCAGCAATCTGTCCCGAGGTATAGCCAAGGTTTTCTCCTGGCTTACCCACTCCGGCAATCGTTCCGCCAGTAGCCAAAATCACAACTTTCTTCTTTGCCATATGTCACCTGACTTCATCCAGCAACTGTTCTGCAGTTACAGAATAAAATTCTTTCAAAGCCTGTTCCGCACCGAGGTTACGGATACTCTGCACAAACCTTCTGAAATGTACAAAATCGTTATTTCTGTTCAGCAAGCCGCGCACCATTCGTTCCGAATACCAATAAAGTCGTACTGCGTTATCAGTGCTATTTTCATTCACAAAAGGTTCCGTCAACGCATTCAAAGACGGCACACCACCCTCGGGTCGTTGCATTCCCGCGCGAGATCCATCAACCACCTGTGCAATACCTTCATTAATCCAAAGAGGAACCTTGGAACGAGTCATTGCACGAACAAACCCATGAGTCAATTCGTGAAACAGCATCGGGCGATAGACTTCTGGATACTGCATCATATTTACAGGAACGCGAAGCTTTCCGTCAAACACAGCCCCTACCCATTCAGGCCTTGGTCCAACGCCTTGATAATCAGCGGCCTCATGCAAGACCAAACTCATTTTATTTTCCGGATTGAATTCAAACAGTCTGCACAAAGAATCATAAGCCACTTCCAGCACAGACAATGCCTCCAGAACATCGTTCCTTGCAGGTCTTCCATCAAACTCTAAACGAAAATGGGCTGAGCGTTCCAGTTCCAAAGTCGCCATTTCACGGATCAGCAAGCGGGACTTTTCCGTCAGGTAATCAAGGTCCTTATTTGAATAGCCCAGTCCTGCAATATAGCCAACACAGTCCTCGTATCGTTCCTGTTCAAACAGAACACCAGCCAAGTGTAAATGCAGATTTTTATCATCTGGAGATTCTTGCAATAGCAGTCGGACATTTCTTTCTGCGCAATTCCAATCGCCCGACTCCAAGCATTCATTTGTCTCGACAATCAAAGATTCATGTTTTTCAAAAGCTTCTCTTTCTGCGGACTTTTCCTTGATTACACGAAGTCCTCCTACAAGAACAAGCAGGAGCACCGCGACAAGAACTATATTCTTCAAGGAATTCATTATATTTTAAGGTAGCAAAAAATCAGCAATCAACAACAGCAAAAACTTTTATGCAACATCTATTCAGGATTCTACTTGACAATTTGGCTCTAGGCTATGGAGCAGAAGGTGTTGCTGCCACAAGCGGAATTTTAACCATCATCGCCATATTTCTTGTAATCATCATTGGGGCAATCATGAACCTCATTGAAAGACTACAGCTTAATCTGCTTGAAAAAATTCTAGGACTTAAGGCCGCGTTATTTATCTGCAATTATTTCACCATCGCAGGCACAATCATTCACGAATGCGCCCACGCGTTGTTCGCCATTTGCACCGGAGCAAAAGTTACGGAAATCAGTTTCCTAGACACCAAAGGTGATTCTCTTGGACACATCACCTATGTCGTTCGCGGTCCATTTTTCATGAAGGCGATTCAGCACTCGCTTTGCGCTTGCGCGCCTGTTTTTGTCGGGCTCCTGTGCGAAATCATTATCATCAACCAAATTTTCTATGGAACTTATCCCATTTGGGGACAAATCATTTTGTGGTACTTGGCCATTTCTGTTATTGACCACATGTCCATGAGTCCCATTGACATAAAGCATTATTTCCAGGGAATCTGGGCGGTGATCCCCATCGTCTTCGCCATCATCTTTGGGTACGGCTACTTTATTGTAACTTAGATGATTTTTTGAAACAAGTTTTTATCTGCGACTCTCGGCTTTCTTAAATTTCTCTCGAATCAGCTGGAGGTCGTGCTGGTAGGGGTTGCGGACAAAGTCTTCAAAGGCCCAGCTGGTGGGATGGAAAACACCCTTGGCATAAGTCAAAAGCATATCAAGCCACACTCCCTTTCCTGCATAAAGCTTAAAGGGGCCACGTTTGTAGCTAGGCAAAACGACCTTATCCAAATCCATATACCCGATGTCAATATTCACATGACGAAAATCCGTATTATCGCTGGACGCCGTGGTTAGTTCAAGAGCGTTGCTACGTTCCTTTTCATCCGCGATAGTTTCAGGAGAAATGGTCTTTTCAAAAGACACAACTCCACGGTACAGGCCATCACCCATTTCTGGAGTATAGTAAGACGTTTTATCGAAAGCAAACAACTTGCCCTTGTGGCGAATGGGGCCCCAAGTTTTTTCAAGCATATCTATAACGGCAGGATCCCATTCTGCACCTTTTTGAAGTACAAAGGCAATCAGCTGAGCCTGTTCTGAAAATTGAGAAGCCTTCATTTTCAATCCCTTAGTGAGGATAAATCATCAAAGATGCTCGCAGTGTATAAAGCTGCTGTTCCGTAAAAGGAATCAGATCAAGTTCCGTTTCCAGCGGGAACATGACATTTGACGCATCAGGGCATTTCTTGTAGTATTCATCCGTTGAAGCACTGATAATCTTGACACGAGGCATCATCCAACCATCCAATTCCAAATCTTGGTAAACCTTCTTGATTTCATAGGTGCTTAAATATTCACAATACGGGGTATCTTCAAATCCATCTTCATAGTTGGACAAATCACCTAACTGCTTCAATTCTACGTTGGTCGTAGTCGTATGTCGTAATCCAAAGAAATGGCCTATTTCATGAACAGCTGTTGCCACAATCGATGCTTTATTTAGTGCATCAACCCCACCCACTTTTTTCACATGGACTCCAAGAACAACCGTACTTCCTTCACCGCCACCCATATTGCCACTAAACAAATTGCTAAATCCCAAAATTCCATTGTCATTGATATAGTCTACCAGAACAATATCCAGAGCATTTTCAACTCCGGGCCAACCACCCAGTTCACTCAACATTTTGTCGTCAGAGGACCACCCCGCAATCCAAGGCTTATCAGCAGGATATTTGCCTCCCAAAGTAGGATGTTCATCTGCATAGCGCACATACAACGTATCTATAGTCACGCTGGTATAGTAGCTTCGCATCGTTGAAAGCAAATCACTGGCTAACTCGTCGATGGTAAAGCCATCTAGTCGGGAAGCAACGTTTCCCACTACAATCAAATTTAAGGACATACGATCGGAGTAAGCACCTTCCGCTGTAAGGCGAACATTATTCGTCGTCCCCGCATAATAGGTTTTGTTCTGTTCCAGAGTCATCGCCCAAATGGCTTTGCCTATTCCATCACAAGAAAATCTGTAAACGTATCTTCCATTTTCGTTTTTACCAGACACGTTTTTCACTTTAACCAAGCTGACGTAATTTGGCTTATCTGGTTTTGCAAATGTTTTGAACAATTGTAATGTCGGAGCTTTTCCAATAGTTGAATCCACATCAAAAGACAATTCATAAACCGCCTTCGAATGGGCAACCATTGTCAACCCATGAGCCAAGTCTGCAGAGGCGGAATCATTTCGAGCCATATCATTCGGGAACAACCTATAACGAAGCACATTATCCGGAAGCAAGTTGAATTCCGTTTCATCCGGGCCTATGGTGCAAGAAAAAAGAATTGACAGACTCGCCAACAAACAAAATTTCAAAATAAAATCACAAATCTTTTTCATAAAAAAGTTCCCAAAATCAACAAAAATTCGTGTATAGAGATAGTCATCTCGTAATATAGGTTTTAAATGGGTTTTAAGAGTAGCAACAAGGCAATTTTTTGGATTCAATTAGAGCAGTTGGTAAAGCCTCTTTCAGGAAAACCAGCTCTTTTAAGTTCTGCAGTCATCGTTGCAGCGCTAGCAAGCCTTGATGAGCCCAATTTTTCCCTTTTTCTGCTATGTCCCATTATTCTTATTTCCCATGTTCTACCCCGTTATTTGCAATGGGTCATTTTCATTTCTCTTGCCGCGGGAATCCTCAGCCACAATCATTTTTCATCAAATCAGAATGAATTTCTAGAAAACTGCTCCAAAGTTTCTATTGCAAATGAAGGTTGCGGATTCGTAGAAAGTCTCCAAGCTAAGTCCAGCGGTTACGCAATCATCATCCAAGTTATTGATTCGACTCAATCAAGTTATCGAATCCGATTAACCGAAAAAAGGAACTTTGAAATATTGCCTCTTCCAGGGGATTCCATTTGCTTTGAAGCCTCATGGTACCCCATCAATCCACCAACCGTTCCTGGAGCATTCGACACAAAAGGCTGGCTAAAATCCCAGGATCTTGTTGCTTTCGGAAAATTCAAACATTGGACAGCACACAAACATCACTGGACTCCTGAAAGAAGTTTTTTCTTTTTTAGACGATGGATTGGTCAGAGGTTTTCCGATTACCTGGAACCTGCAGAAACAGGGCTTTTATTGGGATTGCTCGCCGGAGATCGTTCGGGAATTCCAGATGCGTTGAGAAGTGATTTTCAGAGGTCCGGTCTCGTCCACGTCCTTGCAATTAGCGGTTTTCACGTGGTGCTTTTAGCGGGAATGCTCATGGTATTTTTGAAAGCCACAGGACTTCCCCACAACGTCGTGCGAATCGTCGCTGTAGTCCTCCTGCTCTTATACATTCCCGTAACAGGAGGTTCCCCTGCAGTAAGACGAGCCGTATTGATGTTCGCCGTTCCGCAGCTAGGAGCATTTTTTCAGCGGCAAGCCAACACCTTGAACAGTCTTGGCGTCGCTCTTTTATTCATCATGATTCCCGAGCCCGGCGTTATCTGGAATCCCGGTTTTCAACTTTCCGTGGCAGCCACCATGGGAATCCTTATCAGCGGCCCCATAAGCCCTTTGAAAAAAGTTCCCGACTTCCTTCGCAAAAACAAGATCTGGTCATTATTCCAAAACTTCATTCTTGAGCCAACCTACGTTACGTTATGCGCCACACTTTCTACAGCGCCATTCCTTATCCATCATTTCAAAACCCTTTCGCCATTTTCCTGGCTAGGAAACATTTTCGTGGTTCCAGCCATTTCCATGGGCATGCAAGCAGGACTTTTCGCTTTGCTTTCTCCACTTGACTTTTTACGAGAGTACTTCTGTTATGCAGCTCAATTTTTTCTTAGGCTAGCAACATTACTCACAAACAAATTATCAGACTCATCCCAAGCGTCAATAACCGTAGGTCCTTTCGATTCCAGTTTCCTTCTTCTCTGCGGGATTTTGATTTTACTTTTACCCCTATGCCGAGAGAACAAGATTGCTCGCAATTACGCCTTCTTTTGTCTTATAGCATTTACTGCGGCATTCACTTATGGTAGTTTCCAAAAGGCCTCCCATCCCTCATGGAAATTAACCACAATCGACATCGGCCAAGGGGACAGCCACCTCATCACCACCCCGTCTGGCAGGCATTTTCTCATTGACGCAGGAGACTCTGAACTACTTGGAGGCAAAGGGAAAAAAGACTCTGGCAAAGATGTCATCGTTCCTTATCTACATCACATTGGCGTTTCTACACTGGACGCCCTTATCATCACCCACCCTGACCTGGACCACTACGGAGGTTCCCTGTCCATCATAAAAACATTCCCGGTTAAAGAACTTTGGATTACGGATTGTGCCCGAATTGAGAACAAAGAAAGTTGGCAGAAAGTCATTTCCGAAGCGCTACGACGAAACATCATTGTCCGAGACATTGAACAGGGGTTTATGTGGAATGAAAAATTTTTTGACTTGCATGTCCTTCACCCCAATACCAAAGTTTGCTCTGACGCAAACACCCAAAGCATCACCTTTAGGGCCAAGGGTCTAGGCCATTCAGCCGTTCTTACAGGAGACCTCACCATTGCTGGAGAAAAGGAAATCTTAAAAAAGAAAGTCTATTTAAAAAGTGACATACTTAAACTGGGGCACCACGGTTCCAAAACTTCCAGTAGCAGGGATTTCCTGAAAGCCGTCGATCCGAAGCTAGCCATCATATCCAGCGGCCGGCGAAACCGATTCCGCCACCCTAGCAAAAAGGTCATCCAGCGACTGGATTCCCTTTCACTACCATACCTAAACACTGCTGTCGTAGGAACTATTGATGTTATTTTCAGTAAGGATTCTATGATTGTTCAGACGATGCTGGAACCGAACTAGAATGCCTGTTGAACAAACAGGGCGATTTTCTTGCCGCTGTTGTTGTCCTTCAAGATACCGATATCAAAGTCAAGACGAATACGAGTTCCACCCAAGTCAACTTCAGCCTTGGGAATAATGTCCGTCATGAAATCCCTGATAGGATGCCTTACGGTGGAAGAAGCAGTCACTTCAATCATAAAGAGGAAGTGATCGCCGAAATGCAATGTGGGTTGAGTCGCCAATTCCACAGCAGCCCATCCATCACCTTTATTCACGCCATCCAAAACGCCAACTCGCGCTTCGTAATAGTTGGAGAAGACCTTTGCAATGTAGTGTTCCTTGCCATAAGTCAAAATGACTGCGGTTCTGTCATTACGGTTCAAGCCAAAATAACCATCCAATTCAATAAAGCCAGAACTACCCAGACGATAACGGCCACCGAAATCGATGGATGCAACCACATTACCAAGACGGTTGTAGGCAAAAAGATCAATCTTGGCACCAAGGTCCCAATCCTTTGCAACCTGTCCAACAAGATTGATGGGGAAAAGTACTTCATCACCAAAATCAGACTGAAGGCCAACGCCAGCAGCCAATTTCGGTGCCGGACGACCATCGGGTCCAAAAGTGTAGCGCATATTCCAAATTCTATCTACGGCAAAAGAACTTGAGGCGAGCATACCCACCACAAGGCACACGATAGATACTAAAGACAAACGACTCCTATCCATATAACCCAAACTTAATTAATTTTCAGCCAAAAAGGCACTCTGTTTGCTAAATTTGGGTCAAAGTGTAAGAGGTTTTTAACATGATTGAGCCGCGTCCAGAATTATCTAAGCTTTCTGACTACGTTCCTGGCAAGTCCATGGACGAAATTCGAGCAAAATATGGTCTTACCGATGTGGTAAAGCTGGCTTCCAACGAAAATCCGCTGGGTCCCTCCCCCAAGGCCAAGGAAGCCTACCTGAAGATTGTGGACACCTTGCATCTGTATCCTCGCGGCGACGCCCCCACCTTGATTAACGCCTTGGCTGATTTCTATGGCGTAAACACAAACCAGCTGGTGCTGGGCAACGGCTCCGACGAAATCATCGACATGGTAGGCAAGGCCTTTATCCGCCAGGGCGACAACTGCGTGGGCATTACCCCCACCTTCAGCGTCTACAAGTTCACCACCCTCTCCAACGGTGCCGAATTCATCGGTGTTGGTGAAGGCGATCAGAAAACCGATTTGAATAAGCTGGCCGCAGCCATCAACGACAAGACTCGCGTGGCATTTATCTGCAGCCCCAACAACCCCACTGGCGTTTACTACACTGGCGATGAGCTGAAGGAATTCCTGGATAAGGTTCCCGCAAACGTGATGGTATTCCTGGATGAAGCCTACGCTGAATTTGCAACAGCAGCTGATTACCCCCGCATGTTCGACATGTTGGCCCAGTACCCCAACTTGCTTATCAACCGTACCTTCAGCAAGATCTACGGTCTGGCAGGCATCCGTCTGGGCTACGCCATTTCCAGCGAGCAGATCATCAAGGCCATGTGGAAAATCAAGCCGCCTTTCGACATTAACCTGGCAGCCCAGGCAGCAGCAATCGCAGCCCTTAGCGACAAGTACCACGTGGAACGCACCCGCCAGCTTAACGCCGATGGCATCAAGATTCTCAAGCCTTTCTTTGAAGGTCTGGGTTTCAAGGTTCTCCCCACCCAGGGGAACTTCATCTGTGTCCACATCGGTCCCAAAGCCAAGGAAATGGTACAGTTCCTGGAAGAAAACGGTATGATCATCCGCGGCCTCACCAGCTTTGGCCTGCCGGAACACGTCCGCATTACCCTTGGCAAGCCCGAGGAAAACAAGTTCCTCATGGACCTTGTGGAAAAGTGGGCAAAACAGGTATGAGGGCGCAGCGGCGCTGCTTTGAGGTATGAGGGCGCGACTTCGTCGCTTTGAGGTGTCATCCTGAACGAAGTGAAGGATCCAGAGAGGTTACAATGAGTGCTACAAAAGAAAATCTTGATTTGTTGAACATTGCCTTGAAGGCCGCAGAACTGGCTCAGGGTAACATCTTGAAGTATTTCCAGAATGACGTGGGCGTGGAATGGAAGGCCGACAAGACTCCCGTCACCATCGCCGACAAGAGCACCGAAGAACTTTGCCGCGAATTTTGGGCAAAGGAAACCCCGGGCTTCGGCGTCATTGGCGAAGAATTCGGAATTGAAAGCCCTGATGCTGAATACCAGTGGGTCATTGATCCCATCGACGGCACCAAGGCATTCATCCACGGCGTCCCGCTGTTCGGAACCTTGATTGCACTGTACCGCCGTGGCGAAGCTATCGCAAGCCTTATCCGCATTCCGGCCATGAACACCGCCGTGTGGGCAGTGAAGGATGGCGGCGCATTCCTGGACGGCCGTAGCGTCAAGTGCTCCAAGGTGGAAAAACTTTCCGACGCCCTGGTTCTTTCCGGTACCGTCAACACTATGGAAACCGCAGGCTATGGCGAGCAGTACGCCGCCGTACGTCGCGCTGCACGCCTCCATCGCGGTTGGGGCGACTGCTACGGTTACTACCTGGTTGCCGCAGGCCGTGCCGAACTGATGATTGACCCCGTAGTTTCCCTCTGGGACATTGCACCGTATCCGCTGCTGTTCTCTGAAGCCGGCGGCAAGTTCAGCATGCTGGACGGCAGAACCGAACTGTTCGATGCCAACGGCAAACCCGTCGCCCCCATTTACGAAGGCTACACCAGCTTCGCATCCAACGGACTCATCCACGACGAAGTAGCAAGTTACTTCAAGAAGTAATTCCACATTTGTCATCCCGGCCCCTTTATAAAAAAAGGAACCCACCCGCCAAGCGGGTGGTTCTTCATATACGGGCCCTGCCCTAGGATACTAGCGACGCGTTC